>JBOGUH010000200.1:0-3919 GCA_050695975.1 Anaerolineae bacterium | reverse complement strand
TCGCCACACCGACCGGCAGCACGGCCTACGCGCTGGCCGCCGGCGGGCCGATCCTGCCGCCGGAGTTGAAGAACATCCTGCTGGTCGCCGTCGCGCCGCATCTGATCATCGACCGGCCGGTGGTGCTGCACGAAGGCACGACAGTCGATCTGCGCGTGGTGACGGATCACCGGGCGGTGCTCAGCGCCGACGGCCGCGACTCGATCGCGTTGAGCAAAGGCGACCTCGTTCGCGTGCAGTCGAGCCCGCACGTGTGCCGCTTCGTGCGGGTGCAGCCCAAATCCTACTTCTATCGCACGTTGATGGCGCGCATGGCGCAGAATTCCGCCGCTGAGTTAGAGACGAACCCGAACCAATGAGATTATGAGCGAGACTGTAGACGCCACCACGACCTACTGCTATTACCACCCCGATGTGCCCACCTCGCTGCGCTGCAACCGCTGTGGCAAGCCGATCTGCGCAAGGGACGCCGTGCGCACACCGGTGGGTTATCGCTGCCGCGATTGCGTGCGCCAACAGCAGGACGTGTACTTCAGCGCGATGCCGATCGATTACGTGATCGCCGCGCTCGTGTCGCTGCCGGTCGGTTACGTGGCGCAGCGATTCGTTCCGCAAATCGGATTCTTCGTCATCCTGATCGGCCCGGCAATCGGCGGGTTGGTCGGCGAGATCATCTGGCGCGCCACGCGTAAGCGGCGCGGACGGTACACCTGGCTCGTGGCGCTGGCCGGCCTGTCGATCGGCGCGCTCGCGGCGCTGTGGCCTGTGCTGTCCTTCGTTCTGGCCGAGGGTGGATTCGGCCTCAGGCTCATCTGGGATGTTGTTTTCTTTCTCTTCATGGCCGGAGCAGTTGCCGCCCGATTACGCTTCTGGCGCTGAACGATCTAGGATTGCGGGCTATAGTTCCCGAAGCGACACTTGCACCGCTCTTCAGGACGTGGCCTCCATGCCAAGCGACGTGCGGTGAGCGGAGTGGGATTCGCTATGCTGGCCGAATTGATCATCACCGATTTCGCGATCATCCACGAGCTGCGGCTGCGGTTGGCGCCGGGCTTCAATGTGCTTACCGGCGAGACCGGCGCAGGCAAATCGATCATCATCGATGCTGTGAGCGTGCTGCTGGGCGGCCGCGTCGAGTCGCAAATGGTGCGGGCCGGCGCGGCGCGGGCGATCGTCGAGGGCATGTTCTACCTGTCCGATACGATCCACGTAGCGATCGATCCGATCCTCGAAGAGAACGATCTGATCGACGACGACGAGTCGGACATGCTACTGCTCTCGCGCGAGATGCGCGCCAACGGCCGGACGACCTGCCGCGTGAACGGGCGCGTGGTGACGGCGGCCACCCTCAAATCGATCGGCGAGCAGCTGGTCGACATTCACGGCCAGAGCGAGCACCTGTCGCTGCTCAGGCCGAAGGAGCACGTCGATCTGCTCGACCGATGGGCCGGGACGTGGAGCTTGCGCCAACAATTCGCGTCGATCGCGTCTCAATGGCGAGGCGTACGCAAGGAACTGGATGACTTGCTGCGCGGCGAGGCCGAACTTGCCAGGCGCGCAGACCTGCTCAAGTTCCAGGTCGAAGAGATCGGCGCGGCGCGCTTGAAGGAAGGCGAAGAGGAAACGCTGACCACCGAACGCAACCGGCTGGCGAACGCCGAAACGCTCGCGGCGCTGGCCGACGAGGCGTATGCAGCATTATATGAGGGTGCGGGCGAGACGCCGGCCGGACTCGACGCGCTGGCGCAGGCTCAGAAAGCCATCGCCGGGCTGGCTAAGATCGATCCGAAACTGGGCGAGTACCTGGCGACGATCGAGTCGGTCAACGCGCAGATCGACGACCTGGCCCGCACCATCAGCAGCTACCGCGACGGGATCGAGTATTCGCCCAAACGGCTGGAATTCGTCGAAGAGCGCATCGACCTGATCAAGCGCCTGAAGCGCAAGTATGCGCCGTCGGGGAGTATCGCCGACGTGTTGCTGTTCGCGCAGAAAGCCGCCGACGAGCTGGACAAGATCGAGCACTCCGGTGAGCGCATCGAGGCGCTGCGCGAGGAAGAGGATCGCCTGCTGCGCGAGTTAGGCCAGTTGGGCAAACAGTTGTCGGAGGCGCGGCATGCGGCGGCGGAGCGGCTGTCGGCCAGCATCGAGGCCGAATTGAACGACCTGCGCATGTCGGGCGCGCGCTTCGCGGTCGATCTCCAGTGGGAGCCGTCTGAAGGCGGCGCGTTCGTCGACGACAGCCGCTTCGCCTTCGATGCGGCGGGATTGGATAGGGTCGAGTTTCTGATCGCGCCGAACGTGGGCGAAGGGTTGAAGCCGCTGGTGAAGATCGCGTCGGGCGGCGAGACGTCGCGCCTGATGCTCGCGCTCAAGACGGTGCTGTCGCGCGCCGACCGGACGCCGACGTTGATCTTCGACGAGATCGATCAGGGCATCGGTGGGCGCGTCGGCACGACGGTCGGCCAGAAGTTGTGGGGCCTGAGCGATAATCATCAGGTGGTGTGCGTCACGCACCTGCCGCAGCTGGCCGGCTTCGGCGACGCGCATTTCAAGGTCGAGAAGACGGTCGATGGCGATCGCACTGTGACGCGGGTGGGTCCACTAGACGGCGAGACGCGCATCGAAGAGCTGGCGCAGATGCTCGGCGCGAGCGGCGAGGGAGCGACGCTCAGCGCGCAGGAAATCCTGGCCGGCGTGGCGGAGATGAAGGCGGTGGAACGATGAATGGGTATGATTTTCCTTCCAGGCGGGTCCGGGGTATGCTTGAAGTGGATAATGGGAGACAACCATGGAACGCGTAAGCACGTCGCGATTGCAGCAGGCGTTAGACGTTGTGGAGAAACTACCACCTGAAGACCAGGAGACGTTGGTTGAACTTATTCAGCGGCGTCTCGTGGAGCGGCGGCGGGATGAAATCGCCCGCAATGCGGCGGCCACGTTACAGGCGGTGCGGGAAGGTCGGGCCCAGTACGGCTCGGTCGAGGATCTAAAGCGCGATCTTCTGGGTGAGCCGTGACAAAGCTAGCCTGGGACACCAGTTCCCGGCGAGCGTTCAAGCGACGCACCCGCAACAATCCTGCCCTGCAGGACCGAGTTCTCCAGGCATTGGATCGGTTAGCAGAGGAGCCGTTTCATCTCACACGATGAGATGTATTGATGCCGACTAACCCTGGAGACCTCGCGGCCCATCGTGGTGGCGAGGCGCTCATCGAAAAGCGGGGTAAATGCTCGACGCACGTGAAGAAGCGGCGACACTAAGTGCGCCAGTCACATAAAAGGACGTGATACGGTCATGTGTAGAAACATTAAGCAACTACGTCGCCCGGATGAACCGCCTTCGGACGAAGAACTCAAACTCGCCGCTCTGCAATTCGTGCGCAAGGTGAGCGGATACCACGCTCCGTCGAGGGCGAACCAGGCCGCTTTTGATAAGGCCGTCGCAGACATCGCGGCGTCGACCCGGACTTTGTTCGAGGCACTCGTCACCAAGTGAGGCAACTGTATGCCCCGTATGCTTGACCGCATTCAAATGATGCTGCGCAATGAAGCCCCGCCGCCTCCGATCGCCACGCTGATCGGCTTCAGGCTGACGTCCATTGAGCCAGGTCAGGCCGTGATCGAGTTCGAGGCCGGCGCGCACCACGCAAATCCGATGGGGACGCTGCATGGCGGCGTGCTGTGCGATATCGCCGACGCGGCGATGGGCATGGCGTACGCCGCCACCCTCGACGAGGGGGAGACCTTCACTACGCTGGAGCTCAAAATCAACTTCCTCAAGCCGGTGTGGAACGCCCGGCTGCGGGCCGTCGGCAAAGTCGTCAAGCGCGGCCAGACGATCGGCTTTGTCGAGTGCGACGTGACCGATGAGCAGCAGCAGCTGGTCGCCCGCGCCACCGCCACCTGTATGACCCTGCGG
>JBOGUH010000199.1:0-2671 GCA_050695975.1 Anaerolineae bacterium | reverse complement strand
TTTCGGGAGAGCCCCTTCCACTTCGCTTCAGGGGGGCTCCGCACGGGGTGGGGAGTGAGGGCCATTAGCGCGGTATGCCGGTGATGCGGATACCCGCCGACGTGACCTTGTGCTTGACGTTGATGTTGATCAGCACGGATACCAGCGCCTCGGCGACGACGGCATTCTCGATTGGGCCGGCGTCGAACGCATCCATATGGATGGCTGTGGCCAGCGAGATGACCTGCTGCTTGGCGTCTTTGTCGTTGCCGGTCACCAGCACGTCACAATCGACCGGCTCATCCAGTCCGTGCAAGTGGCCGAAGCCGATGTTCTGAAAGGCCGAGACGACTTTGACCTCTTCGCCCAGCAACGCCTGCGCTTCCGCGCCAGCCGACCCGCCGGGGGGTAAATAAACTCTGCGGCGCTTCTCGGGATTCAGCGGCACGGTCACATCGACGAGAATCTTGCCTGCGAGCGCGTCTTTAACCGATTCGAGTGTGACGCGATGTGCCGAGTACGGCACGGTCAGCACGGCGACGTCGCAAGCGCGCGCCGCATCCAGGTTGAGCATGCCGTGCACCAGACCCTCCCGGCCGAGTTGTTCGTTGACTGCTTCGGCAGCTGCTCGGGCGCGTTTGCCATCGCGCGAGCCGATGATCACCGCGTAGCCGGCATGTGCCCAGCGCAGCGCCAGCCCCGATCCTTCTTTGCCGGTGCCGCCTAGAATGGCGAGGGTGAGAATGGTGTCTTGTGCCAATGGAATCTCCGTGAGTTTTAGCTCAAAGCCCGCGTCCTCGCGGGCGTTCCCCGGGCCCAACACGCAGTCGGGGCGGCCTAACCGCGAGGACGCGGTTGTAGAGCCGATTACCGAACTTCACGGTACGGTGAACGGTCCTAGCCGCAGTGCTGTCGTGTGCAGGCCGTCGCTGGCGAACACTTCGACCAGGACGCTCTTGCCGCCAAAATCGATCGGGTTCAAGTCGATTGACGCTGCGGATCGGTTCACGCCGATCGTTTGCCACGTTGCGCCGCCGTCGGTCGAGGCGCGCACCAGATAGCGCAGGCTGTCGCCGTCCGCCTCGCTGCCCGACCATCTGACGCGGCGTGGCTGCCCGTCTGCAGCCAGCGCGCTGATGCCCGCGCGGAGCGCCGGCGCGCGCGCGCCCGGCTGGAGCCTGCCGAGGATCGCGCTGCCGCGGCGGACACGGATCGACGCGACGCCTTCCGCGTAGGGCAGGGCCATGTGAAAACCGGTTTTCTCGAACGCGCTTCCCACACGTAAGCGATCGGCGTGGGCCTGCGCCGGCGCGAAGGAGTACGCCGCCAGGGTTTGGCCGTCTGCATCGAGCAGCTCCAGCGTGTAGTCGCCGGGATCGGGCAATTGGACCGGAATGTCGAGCGCGTAGGCCGGGTGGAACGTCACCTGGCCGCCGGTCGGATCGAAGTGACCAGAAATCATCAATGCGCGATTATTCCGCGCCGCCGCTGGCCCGATCGCGCGGTGGGTCTGGTTCCAGGCGCGAAACGCTTCGTAGGTGTAGTCGGACACCCACTGCGGATCGCAGTAGTTCATGATGTCAAAGTAGGTGGCGTAGGGATAGATCTCATACGGCGGCTTGGCGTCGAAGCCGTAGTTCGGGTTGGCCCTGTCGCCGATGTATCCTCTGCCGCCTGAGACGTAGGGGAACGCCGGATCGCTGCCTGAGGCGCCGCAGCCGTGTGTGTGGGATCGCCCGTGATTATGGCCAACTTCGTGTGCGTGCACCTCGCTCGCGCCGAAGTGCGATCCCCCGAATCCGTCGAAACCGGCGCCAGCCTTATAGAACCCTAACCAGCCGATGCCGGCGATGCAGCCGCCGCTGCATTCGACTTTGACCAGGCCATAGTAATAGCTATCGGGAGATCCATCGGCTATCCAAACGTCGGTCACCGTATCGAGCATATCAGACCAATCCCCGCCTGTCGGATCGGGCAAGCCGTCGAGACAGGGGCCGGAGTGGCCGACTGAGGCATGCGTCGAGGTCACGATCGACGGCACCGGGAAGACACGATAAGTGTAGTTGGTGAGATAGGTGTACGGCGGGACCGGCGTGGTCGTTCCTGCGCCGGCACTGGTACAGGTATAAGCGATCGGCACGACGCTGACATGCATCGGATCGGCATACGCGAACGAGACTGTGGTCGGCCCGCCGGATGCGGTGAAGGTCGAGCCGTTGGTCGCGTATCCGTAGAGCGTGACGTTTCCATTCAGCCACGAGGGCGGCAGTTGGAAGTTGAAGGTGTCGTTGAGTGCGACGCGTTCGGCAGTCGGCTGCAGCGTGCGCGGGTTGTTCAGCGCGGCGATGGGCGAGCCGGGCAGCGCGACGCCCTTGTTCGAGCCGTGCAGATACGCGCCGACACCGGCGTGGGCTGTCGTCGAGGTGATCGTCAGGCGCACAAACGTCGGTCGATCCTGGACCAGCGTTACGGAATTGTCGGGCTGCTGCACCGCCTGTGTGATCTCGATGGGCCACGGCGCGGGATAGGTATTGAACACGATCGACAGATAGACGGTGCAAGAGATGACGCCGCAGGCCGCCGTGCCGGCGGCGGGCGCAGCGTCCCATGGCGCGGCATGTGCGTGAAGAAGGGTGCTGCCGGCCAGCGCGATCGCTGCGGCGAAGACACTGATCGAGACGCCGGCAAGATG
>JBOGUH010000198.1:0-6204 GCA_050695975.1 Anaerolineae bacterium | reverse complement strand
GCAATTATACACTGTGTTGAGCCAGACCCTTCGCTCTGGTGGTTGTGCCCAACGCTCAAGCCGCCGTTCCTTCGACCCTTCGGCTGCCCCTTCGACTTCGCTCAGGGCAAGGCTCAGGGCAGGCTTCGCTCAGGACAGGCCTCGGCGGCACTGCCCGCGCCGGGGACGGCGCTAGGAGCGCGATGTGAATAATCACCAGCGGTATCTGCCTTGACAGGCGGGCCGGTTGGGGTATATTTAGTGTCAGAAATACACGATAATCGAGAAACCAGGTTTCTCAAGGTGGCGCGATGAGATCTCTGACTGTCGGACTGGCGCAGATCTACCCCAAGCTGGGCGACGTGCGCGCGAACTGCGAACTGCACATGCAGTTCGTCGAGCAGGCTCTGGCACACGCTCCGCGGGTCGATCTGCTGGTGTTCCCCGAGCTGTCGCTGACCGGCTACACACTGCAGGACCTGGTCCGCGAGGTGGCGATGCGCCCCACCGCCGAGCACCCGGCCTTCGCGTCGCTGATCGACGCCAGCCGCCGCCTGGACCTGGTGGTCGGCTTCGCCGAGATCGACGAGCGGGGGCGATTCTTCACGTCGGCGGCGTACCTGTCGCAGGGCCAGCAGGCGCATCTGCACCGCAAGGTATACCTGCCGACGTATGCGCTGTTCGACGAGGGACGCTATTTCGATCTGGGCGAATCGGTGCGCGCGTTCGACACGCGCTTCGGCCGGTTTGGCATCCTGATCTGTGAGGACTTCTGGCACGCCAGCCCGCCGTACTTGTCGTGGCTCGACGGCGCCGACGTGATGATCTTCACTTCGGCCAGTCCGGGGCGCGGTCTCGGGCATGCCGGCAAGCTCGGCTCGTCGCGTTTCGTCGAAACGGTGAATCAAGCCTACGCCGCGCTGTTCGGCGCGTATGTGATCCACGTCAACCGCTGCGGCTTTGAAGACGGGCTGAATTTCTGGGGTGGCTCGACTGTCTTCAGCCCCGACGGAGACTTGATCGTGCAAGCGCCGTATTTCGAAGAAGCGTTGATCGTGACCCAACTCGATCTCAATCAGATCCGCCGCACCCGCACGCGCCTGCCCTTGCTGCGCGACGAGCGCCCGGAAGTGACGCTGCGCGAAATGCAGCGCATCCTCTCCGAAAGGGGTTGAATCCACGAACGGCGCGAAGAAACACGAAGTTTTATTCGTGGATGGAAGAGGACAAAGATGAACCCCGATGCCAAACTCTACATCGACCCCGAACTGACGCGCACTGTCCTCAAGCATTTTCTGCGCGACGAGATCCGCAAGGTGGGTTTCGAGAAAGCCGTCATCGGCCTGTCGGGCGGCGTCGACAGCGCGGTGTCGTGCTATTTGACAGCGCAGGCGATCGGCGCGCACAATGTGCTGGCGCTGCGCCTGCCGTACCAGACCTCGTCGCCCGATAGCCTGGAACACGCGCACATAGTCATCGAGGCGCTGGGCGTGCCGTCGGAGACGATCGACATCACACCGATGGTCGATCCGCTCTTCGCGCGACTGGCTGACCTGGACGCCAAGCGCAAAGGCAACGTGATGGCGCGCCAGCGGATGATCGTGCTGTACGATCGATCGGCGGCGCTCGGCGGGCTGGTGATCGGCACGAGCAACAAGACCGAAGTGCTGCTGGGCTACGGCACGCTGTTCGGCGACATGGCCTCGGCGGTGAATCCGATCGGCGATCTATACAAGACGCAGGTGCGGCAGCTAGCCGCGCACCTCGGCGTGCCCCAGCCGCTCATCGACAAGCCGCCCTCGGCCGATTTGTGGGTCGGCCAGACCGACGAGGGCGAGATGGGCCTGACCTACGCTGAGGCCGATCGGCTGCTGCTGATGCTGGTCGACGAGCGCTACACGCCGGTCGAGGCGATCGAGGCCGGCTTCGACGCGAAGCTCGTCGAGCGCGTGTGGCGCATGGTGCGCGTCAACCACTTCAAGCGGCGCGGGCCGATCATCGCCAAGTTGAGCAGCCGGACGATCGGGGTAGACTTTAATTACCTAAGAGATTGGGGATACTGATGAACTTCGACTTGGAGCGCATCCCCAAAGTGCTCCAGCTGTACCTGGAGATCAGCCAGTATCCCATCCTCGCCAAGCGCATTCGCGAACGGATGCGTCAGGAGATCTTCGCGCGGGGCGTGGTCAGCCCGCAAGTGTTCGATCAGGAAGTGCGCGACAAGGCGATCCACTCGCAACAGCGCGAAGGACTTCTCAACCCGCTCGAGCAGGAGCCGGCGGAAGTCTGGCAGACGCGCACCGATCAGATCCGCGATCACCTCACCGATTTTTACTTCGCCTACAACCTGCCCCACGACCTGTTTCGGGACATCGTGCAGGACATCATCTCCCAGCGAGCGCCCGCCCAGGAAGTGATTCTGTCTTTCAACCCGGAACTGGCGCCCTGGGATTTGCTCTTCGCGCAAGGCGAGGCCTACGAGAACTATCCGCCCGACAAACGCGCTCACATCGAGCATCACCTGCGCGAGATCAGCGTCGTGCTGATCAAGGCGATGATCTCCGACCAGCTCGCCTTCGTGCGCGTAGCCCGCGAGTACTTCACCATCCAGGACTTGAAGGAGATCCGCGACCGGCGCATCGGGCAGGGCAAGATTGGCGGCAAGGCGGCGGGCATGCTGCTGGCCTACAAGATCCTGCAGCGCCACGGCGACGCACACGCGATCGACGTGGAGCACAGTTTTGCCATCCCCGACTCGCACTTCATCGGCTCAGACGTTTTCTACGACTTCCACGCCCAGAACGACCTGTTCCGCTTCATGAACCAGAAATACAAAAGCCACGAGCGGATGGCGGCGGATTACCCGCCGGCATTCGCGGCCTACCTCAATAGCCGTATGCCCGAGTCTGTCGAGTGGGAACTCGCCCGCTTGCTGGATCGACTGGGACACCCGCCCCTGATCGTGCGTTCGTCCAGCCTGCTCGAGGACAGCTTCGATCGATCGTTTGCCGGAAAGTACGACAGCTTCTTCTTGCCCAACCAGGGCACGCCCGAAGAGAATCTGCGCGCGCTGACCGGCGCCATCAAAAAGGTATACGCCAGTGTGATCCGACCCGAAGCGCTGATCTACCGCGAGCAGGTGGGCCTGACCGACTACGACGAGCGCATGGCTATCCTGATCCAAAAAGTCGAAGGTCAGCGGTATGGGCGCTACTTCTTTCCGACTTTCTCGGGTGTGGGCTTCAGCCAGAACCCTTACCGTTGGAGCAAGCGTATCCGCGCCGAAGATGGGCTGCTGCGCCTGGTGGCCGGGCTGGGCACGCGCGCCGTCGAGCGGGTCGGCAGCGACTATCCGCGCATGGTCGCGCTCAGCCACCCGACGCTGCGTCCTGAGCGGACAGCCAGCGCGTTGCGACGATACTCACAGCGCGACATCGACGTGCTTGACCTGAACGAGAGCACGCTCAAAACACTCCACGTCACGGAGGTGCTGGACATCGACTACCCGGCGCTGGCGACGATCGTCTCGGTCGATCAAGGCGACTACCTCCAGCCGCTCGCCGGTCGTCCCCTGTCGATCGAGCCGCGCCAGATGGTGATCACGTTCGATCAGCTGTTGGCCCATAAACCGTTCGTCGAGTCGATGCGGGAGACGCTGCGCGTCCTGGCGGAAGCCTACGGGCGTCCGATTGATATTGAGTTCGCCGGCAAGGTGCTCTCGACCTATCCGACCCTGCAGGTGCGAGTCGCACTCCTGCAGTGCCGGCCCTTGAGCCAGCGCCAGGCCGACCAGCGCTATGACATCCCGACCGACATTCCATCCGACGCGGTGTTGTTCACGGCGAACCAGCAGGTGCCGCACGGCAGCATCGACGGCGTCCATTACGTCGTCTACGTCGATCCACGCGCCTATGCGCGCATTCCCGATCCGCACACACGGCTCGAGGTCGGGCGCGTGGTGGGCCGGCTCAATCAGGCACTGGCGGGCCAACGCTTTATCCTGATGGGACCGGGGCGCTGGGGCACATCGAACATTCAGCTGGGCGTCAAGGTGACGTATGCCGACATCTACAACACCCGCGTGCTGATCGAGATCGCGTACGAAGATGGCGGCAGCGTGCCCGAAGTCTCGTATGGCACTCACTTTTTCCAGGACCTGGTCGAAGCGAACATCTATCCACTGCCGCTTTACCCTGACGATGCATCCACAACCTATCGCGAGGACTTCTTGAGCGCAGCAGCGAACGTGCTTCCGCATCTGCTCCCGGCGGACGAGCGCTACGCGCCGTACATCAAAGTGATCGATGTGCCCGCCGCAAGCAGCGGACGCACGTTGACCATCGTCATGAACGCGGAGGAAGACAGGGCCATTGGCTACCTAAGCGATGGCTCACACCCCACATAACTGGAGTGCAGGCCCACTGGCCCCGTAGCGGAGTGGGGTTAGCCTGCGAGGCCAAAGATAGCAGCCTGAAGGCTGCACTCCGACTATCACCACATGTCGTCTTTCGTCTTTTATCAAACCGCCCTCCAGGAGGAGAGCCGGCATGAAACGTGCCGTCAGCATCAGCCTGGGCAGCACTCAACGTGACAAGGTCGTCGAAATCGATCTGATGGGCGAACAGGTGCGCATCGAGCGCATCGGCACGAACGGAGACATCGACAAAGCGACGGCGCTGTTCACCAAGCTCGACGGCCAAGTGGATGCGTTCGGCATCGGCGGGATCGACCTGGGCGTGCACACGCCGTGGAAGTTCTACCCGCTGTATGACGCGCAGCGCATGGTCAAGAACGTCAAGCGCACGCCGCTCATCGACGGCGGCGGCCTGAAGATGACGCTCGAAGCGCGCGTGATGCAAGTCGTCGAGCGCGAGATCGGCGTGGAGATTCGACCCAAGACGGCACTGCTCACCGCCGCGATCACGCGCTATGGCATGACCCTATCGTTCATCAACGCCGGCTACGAATGCGTGTTCGGCGACATGATGTTCGCGCTTGGCCTGCCGATCCCGGTTCGCGGCATGACTGCGCTGCGCCGGTTAGCGAGAGTGCTGCTGCCGATCGTCGGGCGCTTGCCCATCGAGTGGCTGTACCCTACCGGCGAGAAGCAGGAGCAGAACAAGCCTAAGTATGAGCCATATTACCAATGGGCCAGCGTGACCGCTGGCGATTTCCTGTACGTCAAGCAGCATCTGCCGCTGCGCATAGACGGCAAGACGATCGTCACCAACACGACCACTGCCGCCGACGTGGACTTTCTGCGCGAGCGCGGCGTGAAGTACCTGGTCACGACCACGCCGGTATACGATGGCCGCTCGTTCGGCACGAACATGATGGAAGCGGCGCTGGTCGCCGCCAGCGGCAAGGGCCGCTCGCTGACGCACGCGGAACTCGAGGCGCTGATCGATCAACTCAAGCTCAGACCACAGATCCAGCGACTGTGAATCCCTGAGTTCCTTGAGTTCCCTCCAATCAAGAACTCAAGGAACTGAAGGAACTTCCATGGACGCCATCGTCGTCGCTGGACACACACCCGGTAGAACCGATGCGCTGCTGGAATACGCCGGCGCCGAAAACAAGGCGTTGATCCCGATCGCCGGGAAGCCGATGATCAAGTGGGTGACTGACGCGTTGGCAGGGTCGGATCATGTCGAGCGGCTGGTGATCGTCGGCCTGGACGAATCCTGCGGGATCGACTTCGGCCGCAAGCCGGTCGCCTGTGTGCCAGATCAGGGACGGTTGATCAAGAACCTGTGGGCCGGCGCGGCGCGCGCTCTCGAGGACACAAGGAACCGCGATCGCATCCTGGTGTGCGCATGCGACATCCCGTTGATCACGACGGCGATCGTGGACGACCACATCGCGGCGATGCTCGCCACGCAGCACGATGTGTACTACACCGTGGTCGATCGGACGGCGATGCTGGCCCGCTTCCCATCATCGCGCCGAACGTATACCCACCTGCGCGGCGAAGTCGTATGCGGCGGCGACCTGAACATGGCCAGCAGCAAGGCGGTTGAGACCAACACGGAATTGTGGGACGATTTGCTTGAAGCCCGCAAGAGCGCACTGCGCCAGGCGCGGCGCGTCGGCTTCCTGACGCTCTGGCAACTGGTCACGCGGATGTTGTCGATCTCAGCCGCCGAACGCCGTGCCGAAAAGATCCTCGGCGTCAAATGCCGCGCAATTCGCACGCCGCACGCGGAGATCGGCATGGACGTGGAC
>JBOGUH010000197.1:0-3239 GCA_050695975.1 Anaerolineae bacterium | reverse complement strand
TGCCCTGAGCGTAGCCGAAGGGACGCGGGCTTTGAGCGAACGGTGACATTTCTTTTTAGAAGCTGGATAAGGTTCCCGCTTGATACCAAGCTGTAACGCGTGGGCTACCCGCGTCTAACTTTTACCTGTTAACGTAGTCTGGCGAGAAGGGGTATCTCACACAGGCGTATCGCCCAATCCAGAGAAGGGCATGCCTGCGACGAAGCACCCAGGAGGATGGTGATGACCGAGGAAGAGACCCAACGTCTCAATCTGATGCGCATCTGGCTGACTGGCACATTCCTTATCGTGGCTGTCGCCGTTGCTCTATACGGAGGGCTCTTCGCCGGCCTGGCCATTTTCAGAGAGTCTGGCTACTGGCTGATCGTGGGAACCACGGGAGTGTTGGCCGCAGCCCTGTATTTCGGCTACCGATGGTGGCTGCAGCGCACGTAGGCGGCGCTCGTAGCAACATCCAAACCTCCATCAGCCAGCAAGGACTATCGCGTTAGTACCCCCAACTCGACGGTCACGCCGTCATCGACCGGATTCCCGGCCGAATCGACCAGCAGCACGTTGGCGATTTCGGGATAGGTGTACATCCCGATGCGCGCCGTGTAACGACCCGCCGGCGCATCGGCCGGCAGAATGAACGGCCCGAAGCGCAGGGTGATCACATCAGCCGGCCGCCACGATCCGGCCCGATAACCCACCCCATCCACCTGCGCCCAACGCTGCCCGTCCGGTCCGATCACATGGTTGAACCAGTGAACGTCCAGCGTGTCCGGCGCGGCGCCAACCTGGTAACACAGTTCGATCCACCCACCCGAGCCTTGCCACTCACCGGACGGACGGACATCCAACAGCGCGACGCCATTCTGCCACTGCCCGATCGGCGTTGAGCGATCACATGGCGTCGAAGTGCTGCCCTGCCCAGGCCAAATCCGAATCTCCGCTGCTCCCTCGCCGAAGCGAAGCGGGATGACTGCTTCCGGTCGACTCAGCGTCGATCGATCGCTCAGCGCATCTGGCAACGCCAGCTGCTCCGGCGAATACACCAGCATCACTGCTGCATCAAGCGGGTAGACGGCTGTCGCCTGCGCCAGGTCGACGAACCGGCGCGGCACATTCGGTGGCAGGAGCACGTCGAACACGGATGGCCCTTCGTGCGTGAATGGATTGTCGCCCTCGGCATAGACCAGCACTTCCGCGCCGCCCAAATCTCGATTTGCACGCACGGCCTCCGCAGCAACTGGCAGCGTCATCTCGACGGGCACGCCGAACCCGCCGGGCGTGGCCCGTCCCGCAACGAACTGCTGCAGCGCGATCGAGTGTATGGATTGCAGTCCGGCGAGGATCACGGCGAACACGATCAAGGCCCAGCGCCTTGCCTCACCCCGCGACCCCCTCTCCTGACAACCAACTGCAAAGGCGTCGTCAGGAGAGGGGGTCCTCACCCCCGGCCCCTCTCCCGAAGTAGCCTTTGCTTTTCCGCTTCGGGAGAGAGGGGCTGGGGGGGTGAGGCCTCGCGCGATCGCCAACGATCCAATCAACATGAACGGCGCCGGATACAAAATGATGAAATAGTGTGGAAAGATCGGCAGGCTGTGCCGCGATTGCATCAACACCGGCGCGACCAGCCAGGTCAGCAGCATGAACGCCGCCGCCGAACGATCGTCGAACGATCGACGCCGAATCGCGCGCGCCACCTCGATCAGCGCGGCAAGCGCGGCGACGATAACCAGCGCCCCCTGGAGTGCGCCCAGCGCGAAGCCCGCCTCCCCGCCCGGCACGCTCGCCAGGAAGTTCTCAAACTCCTGCGGACCGGCCAGCGAATGGATGTCCTGACCGGTGATCATCAACCAGACCAGGCGCAGCGCCTGGTCATCCACGACCGCCGGCTGTCTCGCGACCTCGAGCACGCGGTTGATCGTCTCTCCGCCGCGCAGCGCATCGGCGGCGAGGAATGGCGCAAACGCCGCCGCAAAGAGGCCGATCGCAGCCAGCGCAATTTTCCACTGCACCCGCCGCGCGAATGCGATCGCCCAGGCCAGCGTCACCGGGATCAACCACAGCGCGGAGTAATGCAACTGGATGCACGCAGCCAAAGCCAAGGCGTGCCCGATCAATGCGCGCGGCCGGCGCTGGACAAAAGCCAGCCATCCCGTCCAGGCCCAGAGGATGGCAAACAGCGGCAGCAAGTCCTGCGCCCAGATTTTGCGCGAGTGGATCACTGCCCACGGCGCGACGGCGAACAACAATGTCGCCACCAATGCCGGAATGTAGGAATTCGTCGTCTGGAGACGACTCCCACGGGAGGCATCTCCAGAGGCATCTCCAGAGGCATCTCCAGATGCTGACCCTTCCGATGTGGACAACCACCGCCGCGCCAACGTATAGCACCCAGCCACTGCGATCACATTCAGCGCCGCGATGAAGCCCGTTGCCACGATCGGGCTGGGCGAGATCGTATACGGGATCGCCAGCAGCCATGCCGCCAGTGGTAGATTGACGATCCCCGCCGACGATCCGAGCCCGACCAGCGGAAACTCGACGCCGCGAACTAGGTTGAGCGACAGACGCGACAAGTTCGCCTCGTCGAGTTTGAACTCCGTCCAGCCGAGGTGGTTCAGGCGAAGGGTGGCGGCCAGTAGCAGAATACCAATCGGCGCCAGGTGTTCGATTCGGTTAGCTTTCACGATGAGAATGATTCTCTGAATGTCAACCGGCCAAACACGGCACGGCGCAGTCCCCATGTATCTCCGTGCTGTGCATGCGCGATCCACGCCAACAGCGACGCGCGGTACGCTTCCGGCGACAACGCACCGGCCTGCACCTGGTCGCGCTTTGCCTTGAGACGGCGCTTGGCGAACTGATCGAATTCGTTGAGATACACGTTGGCCCAAAACTGGGAGGTGAGATTGCCGATCGGCAGGCCGCGCGGCCGGAGCGCCGCCCACACATCGTCGCCGGCGAACCAGACCATGTCGTAAGCGTCCACCAACACGCCGGCGCCCGATTGGAGAATGACATCGATCAACGCCAATACATCTGGATCGGCGATCGCTCGCGCCAGGATACGACGCAGAATGCTGTGGTCGATGCTGGGGAAGAACTGGACCACGTCGAGCGGCATGACGTATTTGAAGCGTCGCTCGTACATCCTCACCCCCCAAGCCCCCCTCTCCCGACGGCGCAAAGATGCCGTCAGGAGAGGGGGGTGCAGTGTTACCGGCACAACCTGTCCCCCTCTCCCGAAG
>JBOGUH010000196.1:0-2755 GCA_050695975.1 Anaerolineae bacterium | reverse complement strand
GTAGGAAGGGTATCGCCGCGGGCAGCATCACGAAGTAGGCGAAGGCGACGCCGGCGATGAGCAGGATCGTCGCGCCGGGGACGAACCAGTACACGGCGCGACGCTCGTTCGATTTGAGACCTTGCGCGATGAAGATCCAGAACTGTGTGGCGATGAACGGCACGGCTAACACGAAGCCCGCCGTCAGCGCGATGCGCATGAATATGCCCAGCTGATCTGTAATCGCGATGGCCGAGAGTGCAGCATCAGGCGGCAGCGGCGCGCGCAGCACCGCCAGCAGCTGCGGCGTGAACGTGAAACTGACCGCCGTGGTGATGGCCAGCATCAGCACGGCGTAGAACAACCGCCGGCGCAGCTCGACCAGGTGCGGCACGACGACGCGCCAGTCCTGAGCGACCGACTCAAACATGCCGCCGATGTCGGAACCGTCGTCGGGCGGTTCATCGCGCAGCGAGCGTAGATTGCGCAGGATCGCCAGCAGCGAAAGCAGGAAACTCAACGCGAGCAGCGTTGCGGCCAGGAGGATCGGCGAATCAATCGGCATCGTTGGACGGTGCGTCGGTGGAAGATCCCGCCGGCGTATCAGGCGGGACCGGCTGATCCGGCGCGGCAGAAGGAGGCGCGGCGTTCGGATCGATCGCCGCTTTCAAGTCGCGAATCTCGGTGTTGAGGTTCTGCTGCAGCTCCTCGAGTTCAGCCAGGCGGGCCAGGGCGCTGGGGATGTCTTGAATCTGCTTGCGGATCTGCTGACCTTCCTGGTACAGCGGGGAGCGGAGCAAACGGTTGAGCGCTTTGCCCGCGTTGCGCGCCAGCCGGGGGATGCTTTCCGGGCCAAAGAGCAAAGCGAGCAGGATGCCGATGAAGATCAGCTCCTCAATCCCGATGCCGAATATCTCGCCCATAGCTTACTTTGGTAGTCACGACTTTAGTCGTGAAAATCGTTCTATCTGGCGCGACTGACCCTAACCCTAACCCTAAAGGGCGCTTTGCAGTGGGGCTACGCACAGTCGCTACTACGAAATTTGGTGGTGTCCCTGTAACAGGGGAAAGCTGAATGAGCGCTCATTACGCTCCCGCTGGATTGCCAAATCCAGCGGAAATATGGCGGATTTGGCAATCCGCCGCGAGCATCAAATTGGTCAAACAAGGTTACCCCCGTTGGAGGGACACTACCCGAAATTTGCCCAATTCCAGTTACGAGGCCTTCGCGTGCGAGCTCGAAGCCGTGGGGATCGCGGCCAGCGATCCCAGCACGCCGTTGACGAAGCGCGGCGCGCTTTCCGATCCGTACAGCTTGGCCAGTTCGATGGCTTCGTTGATGGCGACGCGCGTCGGCGTGATCGCGGCCACGGCGAACTCGTAAATCGCGATGCGCAGCACGTTGCGATCGATGTTCGCCATCTGGTCGACCGGCCACTCGGGTGCGTGCCGCTGGATGAGCGCGTCGATTTGCTGGCGCTGCCCGAGGATGCCGCTGACCAGCGCTCGGGCAAACCTCTCGCCCTCAGCCGACAGCCTGGCCTCGGCCAAGCGCTGCGCCAGCACGACGCCCGGATCGTGCTGTGCGCTGTCAATCTCGTAGAGCGCCTGCAGCGCTGCGGCGCGTGCGCGCCTTCGAACCTTCATGCTTTCCGCGCAATCGCCGGCAGCTACTTGCCGGCCGGCGCCTCGACGTCTTGAATGTGGACGTTCACGTTGGCGACATCCATGCCGACTATCTCTTTCATCGATCGCGCGATTTCGGATTGGATCGCCTTGCCCACGTCGCGCATGTTGACGTCGGGCCCGACCACGACGTATACCTCGACCTCAACCTGGTTGTCGCTGACATCCACGTGGACACCGTCTCCGGCGCGGCGCAAGCCTGGCCGCGCGCCCAGTCGCGACACGCCCGGCACGCCGAGCGTGGTCAAGCGCGTGATCGTGAGGAGCACCTCTTGCGCGATGGTCACTCGTCCCATTGATTCGGCCATTGTATCCTCTTCACGAAGCAATGCATCCTATTGCATCACCATCCCGCCGTCTATGGATAACGTCTGCCCGGTGATGAACGCCGCTTCGTCCGAGGCCATAAACGCGACCGCATGCGCCACGTCTTCGCACGTGCCCCACCGGCCGAGCGGGGTGACTTTGATCGCCGCCTCCTTCAGTTCGGCAGGCAGATCCTTGGTCAGATCCGTCTCGACGAAGCCCGGCGCGACGGCGTTGACCGTGATGTTTCGCGAGCCGACCTCTTTGGCGAGCGACTTGGTGAACCCGATCATCCCGGCTTTCGACGCCGAGTAATTGGTCTGGCCGGCGTTGCCGGCGACACCCGCCACCGAGGTGATATTCACAATTCGGCCATATTTCTGCCGCATCATCGGTCGCAGCGCAGCCTTGCAGCAATTGAACGCACTCTTGAGGTTCGTCGCCAACACCGTGTCCCAATCTTCCTCTTTCATCAGCGCCAGCAGCATGTCGCGCGTCGTGCCGGCATTGTTGACCAGTACGTCGAGCCGGCCGTAAGCCTCCGTTGCGGATTTGATCAACGCCTGCGCCTCGTCGAACTTGCTCACGTCGGCCTTCACGGCCATCGCTTCACCGCCCGATGCTTTGATCGCCGAGACGACTTCTTCGGCCGGGCCGGCGCTGGCATTGTAGTTGACGACGACTTTCGCGCCGCGCCGGGCCAGTTCGAGCGCGATCGCACGCCCGATGCCGCGCGATCCCCCGGTGACGATGGCGACTTTGTCCTTCAGTTGCATAACTCTCC
>JBOGUH010000195.1:0-5413 GCA_050695975.1 Anaerolineae bacterium | reverse complement strand
GTATCGATCAGGCCGAGGAAGCGCATGGACGAGGTCAACCGATCGACTCCGGCGAAGGAATCGCCATCGCCGAGCTGGCGCAGCAGCAGGTTGGCGGTGAAGTTGCCGCTTTCCGAGCCGAGCGTCTCCGTTAGCAGGCGATACGTCTCGACGTCCGGGGGCTGGTTGATCCGGCGATAGGTCTCGGCCATGATCGGTATCTTCATCAGGCTCATGCCGGAATAGGCCACGCCCGAATTGATCGTGATCTCGTCGCCGGATTGCAGGTCTTTGATGAAGACGCTGGCATTGCCGTGGAAGTCTTTGAGGCGTTCTTGAACCAGTTCTCGCAGTTGATCGATGGCTGCGTCCGGCGCAGACTGTCGATCGACGACCAGGTCTACGTCACGCTGTCGGATCGACGTGAGCGCGTCGGCGACCGGCTGGACCGATGCGGCGATGTCGAGCACGTAACCCGGCTGGCCGGGCGACAGCGTCATCGCTGCGAGATTCGGCGCGGGCGGCTGCGCCGGCTTGTCGAAGGCCAGCGCCATCTCGGACAGCATCAGCCGAATTTTCTCTTCGGAGTAGTCGGCGACGATCGGCAGGTCGCGTGGTACGGGCTGCTGCAAGATCAAGCGGCGCAGAAAGTTGCCGGTGGTGGCGAATCGCTCACGCTCTGCGCGAAAGGCGGTGGCGGTCGCCTCGCCGTCGAATCGGAACTCGACGGCGTCGGGCGGCAGCGCCCGCATCTCGTCGTAGTAGTGCAGCACGACGGGCTCGTCGAAGGCGTCCTCGATGCGGGTGACGACCTCGTCGATGGGTTGATCGGGGAACGGCTCGCCCGCCACTGTCCACGTCAAGGGGATGCGATCGAGCGACGCTCGAAAAGCGATGAACTGGCCGACGATGTACACGACGACGAGGACGATGCCCCACCTGCGCAGGCGGCGTGCCGTGCTCAAGCGGCGTTCGGATTGAAACAAATCTCACTCTCCGCTAATCCTGCGAACCCTAACCCCATACGGGGCAGGCGGGCGTTCCAGGGTTTTCAAGCCCTCGCAAGGTTCTCAGTAGAACGCGAACAGCACAGCCAACGCCGCGATGAAGCACCGCGCGATCGGGTGCGCCGCGGTTGGGTTTTCATTGAATCTTCTTCGTCCGGGACCGCCGAAATTATACCCCGTTTGGCAAATAAGCCCTGGCTGGCGCTTGCCTCTTGTCTGGCGTTGCGTCAACGGCTTGACATTCTATGAATGCCTGATATACTCACTCAGTGAGTATACCTGACATGTCCTCCAAAACATCATATGCCAGCGCCCTCTCGCCTGAATATGCACTGATGGGTTTCCTGGCCCAGCAGCCTGATCACGGCTACGAGCTGCATCAGCGGCTGATGGCCGATCTGAGCCAGGTCTGGCACGTCAGTTTGAGCCAGACCTACAACATCCTCAATCGGCTGGAGGCACAGGGTTTCATCACCGGCACACTTCAAGAACAGGCCAAACTTCCGGCCCGCCGCCGCTTTCGGCTTACGCCCGCCGGCCGCCGCCGCTTTGATGCCTGGCTTCATTCTCTCACCGGGAGCAGCGTTCGCGCTATCCGTGTCGAATTTACCACACGTCTGTATTTCGCGCATGCCCTGAACCCTGAGATGGCTCGCAACCTGATCGAGGCGCAAATCGTCGAAACGCACAACGGTCTGGCGCGTCTACAGGACTTGCTGGCCGAGCTGCCGCACGAGCAGACGTTTAATCGCCTCGGGCTCGAGCTGCGCGTCCGCCAGTTGACGTCCATATTGGACTGGCTGGCTCAATGTCGGGAGGTGCTCGGATTTGACAAATGACTTACAAATCGGCATAAGTACACAACAGCATGAGGAGCAGATGACGCCATTCAGAATTTTCCGCCTGCTGATCGTCGTCTCGATCGCTCTCCTCGCCGGGTGTAACGTGCAACCGGCTGCGACTCCCAATCTGACACAAGCTCCAGAGCCAGTCGAGCTGACAGTCTTCGCCGCCGCATCGCTGACCGAGGCTTTCACCGAACTGGGGCAGCGGTTTGAAGCGGATCATTCCGGCGTTACCGTGATCTTCAACTTGGGAGCCTCGAACCAATTGGCGCAGCAGCTAGGTGAAGGCGCGCCGGCGGATGTCTTCGCCAGCGCCAACAAGAACCAAATGGACGTGGCGATCGAGAGCGGTCGCATCGTGAGTGGCACGCAACAGACTTTCGTGCGCAATCGACTGGTCGTGATTTACCCCAAAGACAATCCGGCCAGTCTTGCAGAGTTGAAGAACCTGACAAAGCCGGGTCTGCGCCTGGTGCTGGCGGCGAAAGAGGCGCCGGTGGGGCAGTATGCGCTGGACTTCCTCGACAAGGCGTCTGCGGATGCGGCCTTCGGGGCTGCCTTCAAAGATGGCGCGCTCGCCAACGTGGTTTCGTACGAAGAGAATGTTCGGGCTGTATTGAGCAAGGTGGCGTTGGGCGAGGCCGATGCCGGGATCGTTTACACCAGCGACATTTCGGGCGACGGCGCCGATGCCGTGGGCCGTATCGACATCCCCGATGCGCTGAACACGATTGCGACGTACCCGATTGCTGCGGTCGGCGACAGCGCGCATCCGGAACTGGCCCAGGCATTTGTTGATTTCGCGCTAAGTGCGACAGGCCAGGAGATACTTGTCCGCTATGGCTTTATCCCGGTGAAGTGATTTCAGACTTCCGGCCCTGCCGACTTTGGCGGGATTCAACCCCACGGGCGGAAGCAAACACGGGCTTCCCGCCGTATTGAGGACTCGTCCGTGTTCTCTTCCATCTGCGAGCCAAAGTTTTCCCCGTTCGACTCAGAGAGCCGGACTTCGGAAGTCGCCAGAACGAGGTGATCGATGGAAACCGCTCTCTCGAAGTCGCGAAGAGCCGATTCGGCAGTGCCGGCGAAATGGTCGCGCGATCGATGGCGTTGGCTGAGCGCGCCGCTGCTCGCATTTCTGGCTCTGCCCCTGCTGGCGCTGTTCTTGCGTGCGTCGCCCGATCGTCTCATTGCGAGCTTCGCCGAGCCGCAGGTACTCCAGGCGATCGGCTTGAGTCTGAGCACGACCCTGACGGCGACCGGCATCACGATCGTCTTCGGCACACCCGTTGCCTATTTGCTGTCGCGCCGCCGGTTTCGGTTCTATCGCCTCGTCGATACGCTGGTCGATCTGCCGACGGTGCTGCCACCCGCGGTCGCCGGTGTAGCGCTATTGATCGCCTTCGGACGGCGCGGATTGCTGGGCGATGCGTTGGGCGGTCTTGGTCTCAACATTGCCTTCACGCAAACGGCCGTCGTCCTGGCGCAGACGTTTATCGCCGCACCGTTCTATATCAAGTCGGCGGCGATCGGCTTCGCCAACGTCGATGCCGAAATCAGGCAGGCAGCCGCGATCGACGGGGCGAGCAGCTGGCAGGTGTTTCGATATGTCAGCGTGCCGCTGTCGTGGAGCGCGCTGATCAGCGGCAGCGTGATGACCTGGGCGCGCGCGCTGGGCGAGTTCGGGGCTACCATCATCTTCGCCGGCAATTTTCCGGGGCGGACTCAGACCATGCCGCTGGCGATTTATATCGGCTTCGAACTCGATCTGGATGTTGCGCTGACCCTGTCTGTGATCCTGGTCGGCCTCTCATTTCTGGCGCTGATTATCGTGAAAGGCGTGTTGCGGCGCGAGGTGGACGTGGGTGCAGGCGCGTAAGACTTCGGAAGCCGCTCGCGCTTGTCATTTGGATGCGCGTCTGTTATAATCGGCGCTGATGATCAGTTCGGGGCGTAGCGCAGTCCGGCTAGCGCACTACAATGGGGTTGTAGGGGTCGTGGGTTCAAATCCCACCGCCCCGACTAACAAACGGCCCGCCGTTCTAAACGGTGGGTCGTTCGCCTATCTGGCCCCTCTGCAACAGAGGCTCCCAGGTCTGTCGAGTGTTTTCAGGGCATGTGGGTATAGTTTATACTGACAGGCGATCGTTTTCGCCTCGTGCAAAATTGGCGCTGTTGCTGCGGCTGATGGATTTTTGGATCGTGAGAGTCTTGACCGGTTGTGCGCCAAAACGCTGAAGGTCGGATGAGACGCAATGTCCCCACCGATCCGCCTGACGCCAGAGACGCTCGCGCACGGCGCGCGCATCCTGTCTCGCCGCGATCGCGACCTAGCCCGCATCGTGAAAGATTGGGGCCTGCCCCCCATGTGGGCGCGCAAGGCAGGATTCCCCACGCTGATTCACATCATTCTGGAACAGCAAGTTTCGCTCGCGTCCGCGCGGGCGGCGTTCAAGCGATTGTGTGAAGTGGCTTCGCCGCTCACGCCGACTCGATTTCTGGAACTCGACGACGCCATGCTCAAGGCCATCGGGTTCAGTCGCCAGAAAACGGGTTATGCTCGCCACCTGGCGCGGGCGGTCCTCAACGGCGACCTCAACCTGCGCGCGCTTCGATCAAAGGACGACCAAACGGTTGGGACCGAGTTGCTCAGGGTCAAAGGCATCGGTCGATGGAGCGCCGACATCTATCTGCTCATGGCGCTGCGCCGTCCCGATGTCTGGCCGAAGGGCGACCTGGCGCTGGCCGTCGCCGCGCAGCGCGTCAAGCGACTGACGTCGCGCCCGACGCCGGACGAACTTGAAGCGATAAGCGCCGCCTGGCGGCCGTGGCGAGCGGTCGCCGCGCGAATGTTGTGGCATTACTATTTGAGCGATCGTTGACCCATTCAGTCAAGAGGAGACAGTCAGGCTGTAGAAACTCTTGAGCCAGTAGGCGACTGGATTTTGGCCGCAGTCATATGACGATTGGAGCGCAGGCTGTGCGTATCGTGTTCTCGTCTTTGCCGCCAAGACTGAAGGAGAGATAGATGCGATCACTGTCGCTGTTGGTTATCTTCACTCTGCTCACGTCCGCGCTCGTCAACGCCGGTGCTGCTCCAGTCCCACCGGAGCCGCAGCTGCGCCTCCACCGCGCGATCCTGGATGCGCAAGCATCCGACCGCAATGCGTTCATCCCGGCGCTCACCGCTGCCGCGCCTGGCCCTTACGCGATCATTCAATTCAGCGGTCCGATTACACTCGCCGATCGCGCTGCGCTCGAAGCGACCGGCGTCACGCTGCTGGAGTACCTTCCGAACTTCGCCTATCTCGTCCGGGGAACGCCGGCGCAGGTCAGCGTTGCTGCTCGTGTGCCGGGGGTCTACGCGCAGGCGCCTTTCACTATCGCCGATAAATTCGCGCCCGCGCTGCTGCGGATACTGGCGCGCGGCGCGGGCGACATGGGTTACCTGAGCGTGATCGGCTGGCCCGACGATACGGGTGAGCTCGCGCGCGATCTGCGCGCGCTGGCGATCGATATGACCGCGCCGCTCAACGCCGATGACGCGCTACGTGTGGCGGGCTTGCCGTCCGTGCGCTGGAT
>JBOGUH010000194.1:0-3466 GCA_050695975.1 Anaerolineae bacterium | reverse complement strand
CTGTGGGACTTTGCGCTGCGCTTGCCCGCCTGGCCGCCCCAGGCACCATCACAAGCTGCACAGCTGATTCGGGATGGACTGAGCTGGCTGGGCAGTCATCCGAAAGCTCATTTCAATCCGCAACTCGCGCTCGATGCGTTCCGCCCACTGTCCGCTCATCTGCGCAACGCGTCCGCACGCCTGCGCCTGTTTGTCGACGCGCAGCTGCTGATCGCCGCCCAGACCACCAGCCGATATGCCAACGCGCTGTACGGCGCGTCGGCGCTCGATCTGCCGCGTCGGGGTGTGACCCATCTTAAAGGTGGCATGGGCGCGATCGGTCAGACGCTGGCCGATGCGGTTCGACACAACGGCGGCAAGGTTCATTATCGGCAGCAGGTCGACCGTATCGCGCGGAGCGTGCAGCGTGGTCATCCGGTCGCGGTGGAAACGAAGCGCGGCGATGCATTCCTTGCCGACGTCGTCATCGTTAACCTGCCGCCGTGGAACATCGCCCGGCTGCTCGGCGAATCTGCCCCGCGCCGATTGCGCAACCTGCCGGCCCGACCTCAAGACGGCTGGGGCGCTTTTACGGTTTACGTCGGGCTAGATGGTGCGGCTGTGCCGGCTGACGCGCCGCTGCATCATCAGGTCATCGTTCGCGAGCCGATGGCCGAGGCTAACTCGGTGTTCGTATCGATCAGCCCGGCGTGGGATACCGATCGCGCTCCCGCGGGACGGCGCGCGCTCACGCTCAGCACGCACACCGATCTGCGCGCGTGGTGGGATCTCTTTGAGAGCGATCCGGGTGCCTATGAAGCGCGAAAAGCGGCGTACACCGATCGCGTGCTGGCCGCTGCTGAGATCGCGCTGCCCGGCCTGCGCGCTGCCGCCGATTTGATCCTGCCTGGCACACCGCTCACCTTTCAAAGGTTCACGCGGCGGGTCGGCGGTTGGGTAGGAGGCTTTCCCCAAACGAATTTGTTTCGAACGTGGGGGCCGCGTTTGGCTTCGCAAATCTGGATGGTGGGCGACAGCATCTTCCCCGGCCAGTCGACGGCGGCGGTGGCGCTGGGCGGCCTGCGTGTGGCGCGATCGGTATTGGCCGAACTGGGCCTCCCCAACCCCTCTATACAAAATATGCTCGAAGCCCGCGTCCCCGCGGGCGTGCCCAACCGCGGGGACCCGGTTGGAGAGCGGCTCAGGTGATAGGTGACATGATGGATCACCAACCGCAGCGCATCGCGCTCGGCTTGACTGATGTGACCATCTCCCCGTTGGGCATCGGCGCTTGGGCCTGGGGCGATCGCTTCACGTGGGACTACGGTCGTGGTTATGCCGACGCCGATGTGCGGGCCGCCTTCGAGGCTAGCCTGGCAGCCGGCATCAACTTCTTTGATACCGCCGAGGTGTACGGCTTCGGTCGCTCCGAGCGGCTGTTGGGACAGTTCGTTCGTGCAGCCGGGCAGCCGGTCGTGATCGCCACCAAGTTCGCGCCGGCCCCCTGGCGGCTGTGGCGTGGAAGTCTGCTGCGCGCCCTGCGCGGCAGCCTGCGTCGATTGAGCGTGCCGCGCGCGGATCTGTATCAGATTCACTGGCCTGCTCAAGTCTCGATCGAAACCTGGATGGGAGCGTTAGCCGACGCGGTCGAAGCCGGGCTGACTCGCACCGTAGGCGTCTCGAATTACGATCTGGCTCAGATGCAGCGTGCGCAGGCCGCTCTGGCGCGGCGAGGTGTGACCCTTGCGTCGAATCAGATCGAATACAGCCTGCTGCATCGGGGGCCGGAGCGTAACGGCGTATTGAATGCCTGCCGTGAGCTCGGCGTGACTTTGATCGCGTACAGTCCACTGGCCATGGGCATGTTGACGGGCAAGTACACACCGGAGAATCCTCCACCCGCGCGGCGTGGTCGCATGTGGAGTCGAGAACGCCTGACGCGTATCCAGCCGCTCATTGCGCTGCTGCGCCAAATCGGCGAGGAGCACGGCGGCAAAACGCCGGCTCAGGTGGCGCTCAACTGGGTAATATGTAAAGGCACAGTCCCCATTCCCGGCGCAAAGAACGCTCGGCAGGCCCAGGAGAATGTGGGCGCGCTGGGCTGGTCGCTGACAGCGGATGAAGTCGCGGTGTTGGACGAGGTCAGCGATGGGGTGAGACAGCGATGACGACCGTCATTACCAGCCTGCGCAACCCGCGCATCGTCGAAGCGCGCAAGCTCGATCAGCGCAAGCATCGCCGGGAGCAGGGACGCTTCCTGGTTGAGGGGCTAGAGCTGCTGTACATGGCGCTTGATGCCGGCGCGCGCCCCGTCGAAGTGTTCTATAGTGAAAGCCAGTTCGACGGGCCGGGGGCGCCGGCTCTGTTGAGCCGTTTTCGGCAGACCGGCGCCGATCTGGTCGCCGTGTCGCCGGGTGTGATGCAATCATTGTCAGAGCGCGACGCGCCGCAGGGCATCCTGGCGACCTTCGCGCTGTTCGAGACGCCGCTTGAGCAGATTCAACTGGCCGGGAAGGAACTGGTCGTCGTGCTGGATCGACTGCAAGACCCCGGCAACATGGGGACGCTCCTCCGCACGGCTGATGCGGTTGGCGCAGCAGCCGTTATCCTGATCGAGCCGAGCGTCGATCCGTTCGATCCCAAAACGGTGCGCGGCAGCATGGGCTCGCTGTTCAACCTGCCGCTGATCCAGACGCAGGATGTGCCGGGACTGTTTGTTTCGCTGCGCCAGTCGGGCCTGCGGCTGGTGGGCGCTGATTCTCGATTGGGCGAGGCGTGGGGTCGAGGTGTGCTTCAAGGTGGGGTCGCTCTGGTTCTGGGCAACGAGGCGCGGGGACTCTCGACTGATGTGCGGGGCCACATCGAAGCGTGGGCGCGCCTGCCGATCGTCGGCAAGGCCGAATCGCTTAACGTCGCCGTCGCCGGCGGCGTGCTGATGTACGAATGGCTGCGGGCGAATCCCTCGGAGTAGGACTCCTCATCTCCGCACGCGCTTGTCCATCGGTGGCACACACAGCGGCGCTACCCGGAGGGCGAAGCCTCTTTGTAGGGTAGAACTTCCATCGCCGCCTGGCCGGCCAGAGCCTCGAACTCCGGGTCTTTATGCAAGAGCGTGGCGTTCTGGCGGATGGCAAATGCGGCAATGATCGCATCCGCCAATGAGAGGTGATGAACGGCTTTCATTCTGCCTCTAATTTCGTGAGTACAATAACCTCGCTTCCCCTACTCGTCTTCAAGCGCGCGCCAGTCTCCGAGTCGTACAACCCCACCACAATCTGATATTGCCCTGCCGGCAGCTCGCCCGGCAGCGCGATGATATACTGGTCAGTGATCACCTCGCGGGGCAGCCAGCCCGTCGTCGGGCGCGAGCCGTTGACTGGAACCGCGTCAGCCTGCGCGACGAGGTGGCCTTCGGAGTCGAGAATGTGCACGAACACCTTGTAGGCCGTCGTCGTCTCGGCCCGCGCCTGCCAGTACAACGTTACCT
>JBOGUH010000193.1:0-7044 GCA_050695975.1 Anaerolineae bacterium | reverse complement strand
AAGTTGAACCATGAGAATCCTCTCAGGGAAGTGCCTAGTCGTGTCGGAAAGGGCGAGATGCGCCGCACTTTCGTTCGACAGATTACACTGCGAGCCACGGGCCTCTGTGTCGTCGAGGATACGCCGGTCATGGACCGTGATGGAGGTTCTCTCCCTGCCGTGCCATTGCCCGCATTGCCTGGCAAGAGGATGCGGGTTGCGGCTCTTTGAGAACCATTGTATTTGGATTGGCCGCCGCGATTGCGCCGCACGGCTAACCGGGAATTATAATGCTATTTGACTTGTCGAGGCAAGTGAGTTGGCGAATAAGGCCGGGCAATCGCCTCAGCCAACTAACCAACCCCGCAGAGCGGGGCGCAAGCAGCCAACCAATCTCTCATTCACTCACGCCATACAACTTCTGATACATCGCCAGATGCTCGCGCACTCGCAGCAGGTACGTGCGCGTTTCGTTGAGCGTGATCGTTTCGAGGAACAGGTCGGGGTCGCCGTTGGCGAGTTCGCGCCAGCGGGCTGAATTGCTCGGTCCGCCGTTGTACGCGGCGAGCTCGGCGTACAAGTCGCCGTCCAGGAAATCACGCTGGCGGGCCAGGTAGTAGGTGCCGAATGCGACGCTCACGTAGGGCTTGTACAGTTCGGCGGTGTCGTGGTTCGGCCAGCCGAGCGCCGCCGCAATCTCGCGGCCGGTGGTGGGAATGATCTGCATCAGGCCGTTGGCGAATGCGCTCGATGTGGCAATGCCTTCGAATAAGCTCTCCTGGCGAATGATCGAAAACACCAACACTGGATCGAGTCCGTATGCTTCTGCCTCGGGCACGACGAGGTCGGCGTAGTAAGTCGGATATGCCAATCGCGCAATCAAAGTCGGCGCGTCGGCGGCGATCTTCGCCGGCGAGATGGCGATCAGACGCGCCGCGGCCATCAACGACGATCGATACAACCCGAGGTCGCGCCAATACAGCGACAGCGCATACAGTGCGAGCGGATCGTCTTGAACCGAGGCGCGCAGGCTTTCAAATTCGTCTTTGGCTTGATCGACGCGGCCCAGCCGCCATAACTCTGCCCCACGCTGGAAGCGCCCATCGTCGAGGATCGATTGGGGCAGTCTGCCGATGCCCGATGCGTCCTCGCGCCCCGCCCATTTAGCTAGCCACGCTTCGGCTTCAACCTGACCCTCATCTTGATCGAAGTCGAGGCGGTAAGGCAACGCATCGAGCGTCGGCAGGTTGTCGCGCAGTTCGGCGGCGCGGATGCCGTAGTAACCGAACGGCTGAGACTGCGCGGCGGCATCGAGCAGCGATTGCGCCCGTTGGCGGTTACCGGTGTTGAGGGCAAGTTTACCCTGCCACAACAGCGCGGCTGGATAATCCTCGGCGGTCGGGTAAGTGTCGCTCAACACACGCCATGCGTCGATGGCCGCGTCGGTATCGTTCGCTCGATAGGCGTTCACGCCCGCGGCGAACAACGCGCCGGGCGCGCTGTCGGCGAACGGGTAAGCTGTTTGCAGCGCGCGATACATCTCAGCCGCGCGGTCGTATTCAGCGGCCCGTTCGAGCAGAAGACCGGCGCGCAGCAGCGCGTCGGGCGCAAGCGCGGCGCTTGGGTATTCATCGGCAAACTGCGTCAGCGTGTCGATCGCGGCGTCGAGATCGCCGCCGAGCGATTGGGCGACGGCTTTGTCGATCCAGGCCTGGCCCCAGAACTGCGATTGGCGATGATCCTCGATCAAGGCATCCAACTGCGCGATCGCCGCAGGTGTGTTCCCCGCCGCCCGATGCGATAACCCGGCGTAATAGTGCGCGTCGGCGTGATCGGCCGTCGAGTCGATAGTGGTATTGAACGCGGCGACGGCGGCATCGTATTGGCCAGCGTAGGTGTCGACCAGGCCGCGCTGGAATGAGTTCACCTCGACGCCGGCGTTGATCAGCGACACGAGCGCGTCGTAGGCCTCGCCTGTTCGCGGGTACGTGTTCACCAGGTCGAGGAACATATCGTAACCGGCGTTGTCGCCGGAATCGATCAGCGTCTGGCCGAGCAGCAGCATCACCTGGGCGCGATAGGAGTCGATCTGCGCGAACGAGAGAATGGCCTGATACTGTTCGATGGCGCTGTCGAAGTCGCCGCGCAGACGGTACACCAGCGCCAGTTTCTCGCGCTGCCCCGCGGCGATCGACGTGTTGGGCGCGGTGACGATAGCGCGGCGATAAGCTTCGATTGCAGCAGTCGTATCGCCGGCCTGGTCGTAGGCATCGCCGATGCGCTCCTGCACGGTCGATTCGATCACGTCGCCGCGCCGGGCGAGATAGTCGCGGTAGGCCTCGACGGCGCCGGTGTAGTTTCCGGAGGCGAATCGGGTCTCGGCCAGCAGGAACCACGCATCCGCCAGTCGTGTGTTATCTGGATAAGCGGCGATAAATTGCGTGAGCGCGTTCTCTGCCGCGACGAGGTCGCCTTGACGCAGCGCGGCCTCGCCCAGCCCGAACTGCGCTTCTTCGATCTTGTCGGTTGATCCGCTTCCGGCCAGCACGGATTGATACTCGGCGATGGCCGATGCGTAATCGCCGTTGTGCATGAATCGCCCGGCATGGGCGAGCCGCACGGCGGGAAGTGGAGTCGGAGTGGGTGTGTGTGTTGGAGTTGGAGTAGGGGTGTTGGCTGCTTGCGCCCGTGCTTGCCCCCCGCTCTGCGGGGCCGGTTGGCTGGCAGCTGGCGAACCGATCAGCTGGGTAGGTGTCGACGGCGGCGCGCCGCTTGCTGGCTCGGACGGTGGTGAGCCGATCGTACAGGCGGGAGTGAGGAGTGCGTACAGGATGAAGGAAACTACAATCCTGAAACGGCGAATACGAACACAGGCTGTGCGTAAGCCCCTCTCTGCGAAGCCCCCCTCTGCGAAGCGCCCTCTGCCTGCGTGCGCCCCGCTCTGCGGGGTTGCGCCCCGCTCTGCGGGGTTAGGGTTAGGCTCAGCCTGCAGCCTCAAGGCTGCATTCCAGCGAGTTGCCAAACTCCTGGCGGATTTTTGCCACTTCTCATTCATCGTCACCTCAGCCGCGCCATTATCACAAACGATGCGTCGAGTGTCAATGGGTGTGTTGAACCAGGGGAAACACGACAGCAAATTTGGGGCATAGCGAACACATGCGCTGCAGCCTGCCACCTGCCCTCACCCCGCAGGGGCGGGGGGCGCGCAGCGGGGGTGCTCCCGTTCGTTTCATCCTTAATTCGTTGTTGAAAATCTGGTGATTATCCACAAGCGCTCCAAGCCCGCGTCCTCATGGGCGGGCGATTTGGTTTCATCCTTAATTCGTTGTTGAAAATGAATTGACAGATGGTAGGGGCTATGTTAGACTTGCTGCCGTTCCCCTTCGAAGATGCGCAACCTTTTCATCGCTCTCGCTTCGAGAGCGGTTTTTGTGCAGGGATATCTATGTCCGAGGCGATTGAGCGCACGATCGAATGGCATGAGTCGCCCGATGGCGCCGGTGGCCGCGGCGTGGTCAAGATGATTGATCAGCGCGTGCTGCCCCATCAAGTCGTGGTTCAAGCGTACATCGATTATCGTGACGTGGCCGAGGCGATCCGCGTGATGGTGATTCGCGGCGCGCCGGCGATCGGCGCGGCGGCGGCGTTCGGCATGGCGCTGGCCGCGCTGCAAAGCCGGGCGGTTGAGCGGCTCGGCCTGCTGCGCGATCTGGAAACGGCCGCCGCCGCCCTGCGCGCATCGCGCCCGACGGCGGTCAATCTGTCCTGGGCGATCGAGCGCATGCTGCGCGCGGCGACCGACGAGTCGCTCGATTCTGCCGGCGACGTGCGCGATCAGTTGGTGCGCGAGGCGCAGCGTATAGCCGACGAAGATGTCGAAATCAACCGGCGCATGGCCGGGCACGGCGCGACGTTGATCCGCGACGGCGACACGATCTTGCATCACTGCAACACCGGCGCGCTGGCCACGGTCGATTGGGGCACCGCGCTCGGCGCGATCCGCATGGCGCACCTGCAAGGCAAGCGGATTCACGTGCTGGTCGACGAGACACGCCCGAGGCTGCAAGGCGCGCGGCTGACAGCCTGGGAACTGATGCGCTGGGGCGTGCCGCTGACGTTGATCGCCGACAACGCCGCCGGCTATTATATGCGAAGGGGCAAGGTCAACCTGGTGATGGTCGGATCGGATCGCACAGCAGCCAACGGCGATGTCGCCAACAAGATCGGCACGTACAAGCTGGCCGTGCTGGCCAGGGAGAACGGCATTCCCTTTTATCCGGTCGTGCCGACCTCGACGATTGATCTCAATTTGAAGAACGGCGACGAGATCCCGATCGAGGAGCGCGACGAGCGTGAGGTGACCGAGCTTGACGGCGTGCGCATCGCGCCGGTCGGTGTCCAGGTGGGCAATCCGGCCTTTGACGTGACGCCGCATCGCTACGTGACCGGCATCGTCACCGAGAACGGAATCGCCTATCCGCCGTTCGAGTTGTCTCTGCGTCAGATGGTCGAGGGAATGTAGGAGGCATCTCCAGATGCCGACCCAGACCGAGACCGAGCACCTCCCCGTCGTCATCCTCTGCGGTGGCGAGAGCACGCGTCTGCGCGGGTCGGGTCTGGATGATCGGCCCAAGCCGTTGATCGAGATCGGCGACCGGCCTGTCCTATGGCACATCATGAAGATTTACGCTGCGTTCGGCCACTGCAACTTCCTGCTGGCGCTGGGCCATCGCGGCGATATGATCAAGCGTTACTTCCTCGAATACGAGCCGATGAGCCGCGACTTTACGATGACGCTGGGCGGCGCGCGGCGCATCGAGTATCACGTCGATCACGCCGAGGCGAACTGGAGCGTGACGCTGGCCGACACCGGAGCCGGCACGCAGACAGGCGCGCGAATCAAAAAGGTCGCGCGGTACATCGATGGCGATCGATTCTTTGCGACGTACGGTGACGGCGTCGGCCAAATTGACCTCAATGATTTGCTCGCGTTTCATCGCAGGCACGGGCGGCTGGCCACATTGACGGGCGTGCGGCCGTTCTCTCAGTTCGGGGTGATCGAGACCGACGGCGATTTCGTCACCGGCTTCCGCGAGAAGCCACAGGTGGAGGGCTACGTCAACGGCGGGTTCTTCGTCTTCGAGCGTGGTGTGTTCGATTACCTGGCCGGGCCGGACGACCTCGAACTGGAAAAGCAGCCGCTGCAAAACCTGGCGCGCGATGGGCAATTGTGCATCTATCGGCACGATGGCTTCTGGCGGGCGATGGATACCTTCAAGGATGTGCAGGCGCTCACGGCGATTTGGGACAGCGGCGACGCACTGTGGAAAGTCTGGTAGTCCGGAGAACAAGTAGTCAGGTAAACAAGTAAGGCTCTTCTGACTTTGGCGGGAAATCGCTCGCGCCAAGCCGCCAAGTCGCAAAGAAACCGGCGCAAAACTTGGCGTCTTTGCGCCTTCGCGTGAGATAATCCCGTTCGATCCGGTAGAGCCACAAGTAAACAGGTAGTCTCGTGTTAGCGTTGACCGCTCGATACCTGTCTACCTGTATACCTGTGTACCTGTGTACCTGTCTACCTGCCTACTCGGCTACCTGACTAAAGAGGGACTCTTGTTGCGACACGAATTCTGGAAGGGCCGCCGCGTTTTCGTCACCGGCTGCACCGGCATCTTGGGCTCGTGGCTGACGCAGGCGCTGGTCGAGGCCGGGGCGACCGTCGTCGGCCTGCTGCGCGATCGCGTGCCGCACAGCAACCTGTTTCGGTCGGGCACGCACACGCGCATCGCGCAGGTGGACGGCGACATCACCGACGGCTATCTGCTCGAGCGTGCGCTCAACGAATACGAGATCGATACGGTGTTTCACCTGGCCGCGCAGCCGCTGGTGCGCGTGGCGAATCGCATGCCGGTGGGCGCCTTTGAGACGAACGTGCGTGGCACGTGGCTGCTGCTCGAAGCCTGCCGCCTGTCGAAGACAGTCAAACGCATCCTCGTCGCCTCGTCGGATAAAGCCTACGGCGATCAAGACACGCTGCCTTATACCGAGGCTGCGCCGCTGCAGGGGCGGCATCCGTACGACGTGTCTAAATCGTGCGCCGACCTGATCGCGCGGGCATTCGCGTATACCTACGACATGCCAATCGGCGTGACACGCTGCGGTAACATCTACGGCGGCGGCGACCTGAACTGGGATCGCATCGTGCCCGGCACGATGCGCAGCGTCCTGGGCGGCGAGCGGCCGGTGATCCGCAGCGACGGATCGCCGCTGCGCGACTACCTGTACGTGGGCGACATCGTCGAGGCGTATCTGCGCCTGGCCGAGCAGCTGGACGATCGATCGCTGCACGGCCACGCGTTCAATTTCGGGATGGATGATCCCAAGTCGGCGCACGAGATCGTTGAAGCGATCATCGCACTCTCCGACTATCCTGGACTGAAGCCGATCATCCTGAATCACGCCAGCCACGAGATACACAAGCAATATCTGTCCAGCGAGAAGGCCCGGCGCGTGCTGGGCTGGCAGCCGCAGGTCTCGCTCGAAGAAGGGTTGCGCCGGACGCTGGCGTGGTATCGGGCGTTTCTGGCCGAGGCGGAATGGGCGCGGGTTGAGGTGGCAGCGGCTTGATCTGAACTTGGCGTGCATATTTCGTGCCATTGAGTTGACAATCCAGCCGTTATCGTCGATAAATACGGCGAGGTGACTTATGAACCAGCGAACGGCCTGGCAGGACTTCTCCAAACTTCCTCCAAAAGCACAGCGTCAGGTGATGGATTTCATCGCATTCTTGCAGGCACGCTACGCATCCGCACGTCCGCGCAAGATGGGCAAGCCCACCAAACTGGCGAAGGAAGCCTTCATCGGCATGTGGCGCAACCGCGAGGATTTGAGCGATAGCACGGCGTGGGTGCGAAATGTGCGCCAGCGCGAATGGGTAAGACGCCGTGCCTGATCCGGTGCTTGTCGACACCGATGTTCTGAGCGACTATCAGTTCATCGCGGGCCTGCGGCTGCTTGCGTATCCGCGACCATTCATTGCCGCGCCGTAATCGCAGGAGTCTGTTGACC
>JBOGUH010000192.1:0-2671 GCA_050695975.1 Anaerolineae bacterium | reverse complement strand
TCTCGCTTTCCACTAGGCGTTTGGCGCGTTCAAGCGCCATTTCCGCCACGCGCACATGGTTCTGCACTGGTTCATCAAAGGTGCTGCTGACCACCTCGGCATCCACCGAGCGATCCATGTCGGTGACTTCTTCGGGTCGCTCGCCGATCAACGCGACCATGAGATGCACGTCCTCGTAGCGCTTGGAGATGGCGTTGGCGATGTGCTTGAGGACGGTGGTCTTGCCGGCCTTGGGCGGGGAGACGATCAGCCCGCGCTGGCCGCGCCCGATCGGGGCGATCAGGTCGAGCAGGCGGGTGGTGAGATTGGTCGGCTCGTTTTCCAGGTTGAAGCGTACGTTGGGGAAGATCGGGGTGAGCTTTTCGAAATGGGGCCGGGCTTTGGCGGCTTCCGGGTCGAGGCCGTTGACGGCTTCGACCCGCAGCAGGCCAAAGTATTTCTCGCTATCTTTGGGCGGGCGGACCTGGCCGACGACCATATCGCCGGTGCGCAAGCCGAAGCGGCGAATTTGCGATTGGGAGACGTACACGTCTTCGGGGCCCGGCAAGTAGTGATCGCTGCGCAGGAAGCCGATGCCATCTTCGACGACATCCAGCACGCCGCCGCCAAAGATGTAGCCCTGCTGCTCGGCCTTCGCCCTCAGCAAGCGTAGGATCAGATCTTCCTTCTTGAGGCGGCTGGTGCCGGAGATTTCCATGCTGCGCGCGAGGTCGCGCAGGTCGCTCAACGTTTTAGCTTCAAGTTCTATGAAATCCACGATTGTGCTCCGTGTTCAACGTGATGCGAGTGAAAAGGGTTGGCAGGTCGGATGATCGACCCGATCGAACGGACTCCTATGCACACACGCTCCGCCGCGCGAACGATCTCGGGGCGAAGCCAGGCCGATTTTCCGCGCCCGCTGAGGATTGGATTCCCTATGCTTGAGGCTTACCCGCGCAGTTAGGTCAGGTGAGTGTGCAGGCCGCAAAAAACGGATTGAACGTGAAATACTGAGGCGAAAAGAAATTGTCGGTCAGTTAGGAGTTACCGGAGTTAAAGGTTGATGGACTGTCTGCGTGGAACTTCACAGCCGATTATAGCACGTCCAATTTGAAAGTCAAGACGAATCATTACTCATATAAACTGGTCAACTGCGCCAGTTTTTCCAGGCGGTGCATGGCGTCGACGGTGCGCACGGTTCCGGATCGGCTGCGCATGACGATGGATGTCGTATGTGCGCCGTTGCCGGAGTACTTGACGCCGCCCAGCCACTCGCCGTCGGTGATGCCGGTGGCGGCGAAAAACACGTTGTCGCCGCTGACCAGATCGTCGTTTGAGAGAAGGCGGTCGAGATCGAGACTGAGTTCGGCGGCGCGAGCGCGTTCCTGCTCGTCGCGCGCCCAGAGCTTGCCTTGCATCTCGCCGCCCAGGCACTTCAGCGCGCAGGCGGTGATGACCGCCTCCGGCGATCCGCCGATGCCCATCAGGATGTCGACGCCCGATTCGGGGATGGCGGTCAGCAAGCCGCCGGACACGTCGCCGTCGGGGATGAGCTTGATGCGCGCGCCGGTGGCGCGGATCTCTTTCAGCAAGTCGGCGTGACGCGGGCGATCGAGCACGACGACGGTCAGATCGTTCAGGTCTTTGCCCAGTGCTTTGGCAACGCGGCGCAGGTTGTCTTTCACCGGCGCGTCGAGACTGACCGCGCCTTTGGCTTGCGGGCCGACGGCAATCTTGTTCATGTACACGATGTGCTGCGGGTTGTACAGCGTGCCGCGTTCGGCGACCGCGACGACCGAGATCGCGCCGGGCAGACCGAGCGAGGTGAGACGCGTGCCGTCGATCGGATCGACGGCGATATCGACCAGCGGCGGTTCGCCGGTGCCGAGGCGCTCGCTGTTATACAGCATGGGCGCTTCGTCTTTCTCGCCCTCGCCGATGACGACGATACCATCCATGTTCACCGTGTTGAACATAGTGCGCATCGCGGTGACGGCAGCCTGGTCGGCGGCGTTCTTATCGCCGCGGCCCATCCAGCGGCCAGCCGCCAGCGCGGCGGCTTCGGTGACGCGGACGAGTTCGAGCGCCAGGTTGCGATCCGGATCGGACTTAGCCAATGGTTGGGCCATGTGAATTCTCCTCGATGTGGTTCAAGTGTGTTCCCTGGGTTCCTTCAGTCCCCTCGCCGGGCACTCAAGGGACTCTAAAGTATTTCAGGTTGTGGGCAGACCCGCGAACCAGGTCAAATACAGGTATCCGGCGATCACGGTAAACAGCAAGCTGTCAATCCGATCGAGCGCGCCGCCGTGGCCGGGAATCAAATGACCGGAGTCTTTCGCGCCCACCTGACGCTTCATCATCGAGATCGCCAGGTCGCCAAGCGTGCCGAGGCTGCCACCGATCAAGCCGAGCGCCGCGCCGTGAATGGGAGGCAGTCCGAACGCGGCGGCGAACAGCCCGTTCCCGACGAGGCCTACGGCAGCCCCGCCGATCAATCCTTCCCAACTCTTCTTGGGACTGAGCGTAAGCGTCATCCTATGCCGGCCCCAGCGTACGCCGAAAAGGTACGCAGCGCTGTCCGCCAGCCAGGTGCCGCCTAGTACGAGCAGCAGCCAGGCCGTGCCGTCTGGGAATGCGCGGATCAAGATGAAGTGGCGTCCGGCCCAGCCCAGGTATAGACCGCCGGCCAACG
>JBOGUH010000191.1:0-2330 GCA_050695975.1 Anaerolineae bacterium | reverse complement strand
CGCCTGGATGTAGAAGACGCGATGGCCCGGCTCGCCTACCGCGCCGGCGGTGATAGCCTCGACGGGATTCAACTCGTACGTCTGCGTCATGTCCGACATGCGCTCCCCTTCACTTCTTGCGCCCGTTTTTCGACGGCGTCTGGAACGGCCCGGTGTCGTTCAAGCGCAGCAGCCGCGCGCCGAAGCGTCCGAGCACCATGACGGTCACCGAGGCCGGGGCGATCGACAGCCGCTGGAATGTATCGAGTGGCATACCGATCAGGTGGGCGACGATCGCTTTGATGACATCGCCATGTGAGAACAGCGCGACCGTCCCTTTGGGGTGCGCGGCCGCGATCCGCTCGATCCCCGCGACGGCGCGGCTTTGCATCTCGCGGATCGATTCGCCGTTGGGGAAGCGCATCATGCTCGGCGCGAGCTGCACGGTGGCCCATTCCTTCTTCTTCGAGAGTTGGCTGAGCGATTTGCCCTGCCAGTCGCCGTAGCGCACTTCGCCGATGTCGGATAGCTTGATCACTTTTAGCCCGCGCGCGCGAGCCAGCGGTGCGGCCGTCTCTCTCGTCCGCTCGAGCGGACTGCTGTAAATCGCGTCGAACCGGATCGGCGCCAGGCGCTCGACCAGCGCTTCGGCTTGTTTCGCCCCGGTGTCGTTGAGGTGCACTCCGGGTGTCCAGCCGGCCAGTTTTTTGTCAGCCCAATCCGTGTTGCCGTGCCGGACCAGAAAGAGTTGGGTCATAGTCCAATCACGATAAGTCGTTGTGCCTGATGAGAAAGAATTGTACCACGTTGCAAGATCGAGTGACAACCGATTGAACAGCGGCTTGAAACAGATGGCCCAGACCACGCAACTTTACGCCGTGATGCCGTGCGGGCAGTGAATGCTCGACTAATCCGCACCCGCACACGGCCTTGACCCCACGCATCCAACCATACCCCGGCGTTGGGATGGATGCGGCTCGGGCCGCGGGTGGCTGTTTGGAGTGATGAAGGCGGTTGGGCGCGGATTAGTCTGCACGCGAGACTCAAGCCGCGGCGAGAGCCTGATCCCCCTCTCCTGATGACGGCTGTCGCAGAGCGATCATCAGGAGAGGGGGTTAGGGGGTGAGGTCAACTGCTGTGCCGGATGTGGACGATGTCGCCGTCTTTGACGACGTACTCTTTCCCTTCCAGCCGGAACTTGCCTTTGGCTTTGGCTTCGTTCATTCCTCCCAGGTCGATCAGATCCTGATAAGCGACGACTTCGGCCCGGATGAAACCTTTGGCCAGGTCGGTGTGGACGGCCGCCGCCGCCTCGATCGCCGTCGCGCCCCGGTGCAACGTCCAGGCGCGGACTTCGTCTTCGCCGACGGTGAAGAACGACTGCACGCCGAGCAGATCGTACGACAGGCTGATCACCTTCGAGCGGCTCAGTTCGGCGATGCCGTATTCCTGCATGAACAGCGCCGCATCGTCGGGCGGGAGTTCGACGATCTCGCGCTCGAGCTTGCCTTTCAGCGCGACGACCGTCGTTCGCGCCGCATCGATGTGCAGGCCTGGAGCCTGGCTGTCGTCGCCGGTGTTGATCACCACTAACGTCGGTTTGATCGAGAGCAACCCGTAACCGCGCAGGCTCTGCTCGACTTCAGCGCTCAGGCCCAGGCTGCGCAGCGGCTTCTCCGCTTCGAGCCATTTCTTAAGCTGGCCGAAGAGCGCCAGCTCCTGGGCAGCCTGATCGCGATCGTGCGCGCCTTTCTTGATGCTCTGGTCGATGCGTTCTAGCCGGCGCTCGACCGTGCCGAGGTCGTTGAGCAGGAATTCGGTTTCGAGGATCGACCAGTCGCGCGCGGTGTCGATCGGTCCTTCGCGGTGTGGCACGCTCGGGTCGTCGAATGCGCGCAGCACGTGGACGAAGGCGTCCATCTGGCCGAGCAGGTTGACGAACGGCCCAGGCAGGCCGGACTTGCCCACGCCTTTCTCCAGCCCGGCGATGTCGGCGTACGTCACTTTGGCGTAGATCGTCTTGCGCGGCTTGAACATCTGGCTCAGGATGTCCACGCGCCGATCGGGCACCGACGTGGTCGTCGTCTGGATCTTCAACAGGCCGGCCGAAAAAGCAGCGACCGCTTTCTCGCCGCCGGCCAGCGCGTGAAAGATTGTCGTCTTGCCGCTTTGGGGGAGCCCGACGATTCCGATCTGCATGGGCCGGATTATGCCCGATGCATTCACGCCCGTCAAGCCTTGATTTAACAACTCATGTTGCGCATTGTCATTCTGAACGAAGTGAAGAATCTCAGCATCATTCTCTCCGTTCGTCCGCAGCGGGAGCACACATGCGGTGCAGCCTGCCCTCG
>JBOGUH010000190.1:0-3475 GCA_050695975.1 Anaerolineae bacterium | reverse complement strand
GTCCTGATCTTGCGCTCGAGTTCGATCAGAATGTCAGTTCCGCCTGCGATCAGCCGCGCATCGGATCGGTGTTCGGCGAGCAGGTTTAAGACTTCGTCAAGCGTTGCGGGCGTATGATAAGTTTTCCACATAGTCAGTTAGTCGGGTGGTCGGTTAGTTGGTTTCTACAGTCTGCATTCTTCATTCCGCATTTCCAACTGCTTCATGGGTTCCCCCGTTCCGCCTCTTCGCAGCATGATGATCTCGGCCATGATGCTCACGGCGATTTCTTCCGGTGTTTCTGCGTTGAGTTCCAGGCCCATCGGTGCATGGATGCGGTGCAGTTTGTCTTCCGGCACGCCGCGAGCGGTCAGCGCAGTGACAGCGGTCGCCCACCGCCGCCGCGAGCCGATCACGCCCAGGTAAGCGTGCGGTTGATCGAGCAGGTACGGCAGGCCTTCCACGTCGAGTGGCATGCCGCGCGTGGGCATCACGATGTACGTTTCGGCGTGGAAAGCGAATCGTTTGGGAAGTTCGGCGATCGCCACGGGCAAGTATTCGTCCGCGCCGGGCGCCCATTCCGGCGTACAGTACCCGGGCCGATCATCCGACAGCACGACGCGGAAGCCCAGCCACTGGGCCAGGTGGACGATCGCCTTGCCCACATGCCCGCCGCCGATGACCAGCACGACCGGATGGGGTTTGATCGGTTCGATAAAAATGTCCACCTCTCCGCCGCACACGCCGGGATCGCCCTGTTTGGGGTCGATCAGTTCGTAGTGCTCGATGCGTGGCTGTCCGTCCAGCGCCACTTGCCGGGCGGCGGCGATGACCCGACTCTCCATCTCGCCGCCGCCGACCGTCCCGGTGAACTGCCCGTCGGCAAACACCAGTAGCTTGCTGCCAGCGTGGCGCGGCACCGATCCGCGCGCGCGAATCACGGTGCACAGTGCGGCCGGATGTCCCTTGGCTTGTGCGTCGAGGATGGCAGGGTAGATGTCCAGCATGACTATTCTTGTTCCTCAATGATCTTCTCCAAAGCGGCAACCAGCTGTGGCAAATCCTCCGTGACAATTCGCCAGACTATGTCGAAGTCGATCGAGCCATAGCCGTGAATCAGGCGATTGCGCAGTCCGATAATTTGGGGCCAGGGAATCTCGGGATGCGCTGCCTGAACTTCATAGGGGATTCGCGTGGCTGCCTCGCCGACAACTTCAAGTAAGCGCACCAGCGAGAGATTCAGCAGGCGATCGGCGTCAAGATCGGCACGCGTTCGACCTCGCGACAGCAACATGGCTTCGCGGGCGTGATCCAGCATGTCGCGTAAGTAGACTGGAGTGTTGTGTCTAGACATACAGTGGCAACTGCTCTTTCAGTACGCCGTCACGAAAATACGGACTCAGCCACTGCGGCGTGTTGAGGTCTACTGGGTGGCCGAGAATCTCGGCTAGCTCGGCTTGCATAGCAAAAAACCGTAAGCCAGGCGTGTGTCCCGGCTCAAATTCGACCAACACGTCAACGTCGCTACCTGGACGGAAGTCTTCGCGTAAGACAGAACCGAACAGGGATAGCTTGCGGATGTGGTGGCGGCGACAGAATTCCGCGATCTTTTCTTGTGGGATTTCAATCCTGGATTTAGACATGCGCTACCTCGGTGCGCAGGCGTTCCGCGAGTCGCTTCATCTCGTCATCTGACAGGCGCGCTTTAGCGCGGTACTCGATCAGGCGCGGATACCAGCCGCTTGGATCGGGCAGGTCGCCGCGTGTGCGCGGGATCAGGTGCAGATGCAGGTGCGGCACACTCTGCCCGGCGGCTTCCGACTCCTGGATCGTCCAGTCGAAGCCGTCCGCAGCGTATATCTGCGTCAACCGGGCCACGGCCTTGCGGCTCAAGTTGACCATCTCCGCAACTTCCTCGTCGCCCAGCGCCAACAGGCTCTCGACGTGCTGCTTGGGGATGATCAGCGAATGGCCGGGCAGGATCGGCGCGACGTTGACGATGGCGCGGAAGCGCGGCGACTCCATGAAACTGATGTCGGCGAGCGATGCGGCGCAGAATGGGCACTCAGCCATCGACACGGCCTGACCTCTCGACAACCATCGTTCCACCATTCACTATCCCTTGATCGGAGCGAGGCGTGCTAATCTGAAAGCAGGCAGACCCAAGTATACCCTAAAGTCGATGCGCTTCAAGCGTTGAAGCGGCATAATTCGTTCTTTACCACGAAGGCGCAAAGATACAAAGAAGATAGGTGAGTTGAATGGCTGGCTCTATTTGCGAATTTCTAGGGTGCCCAATAGGAATGAATCTGTGGCTGGCGTCCCGGCCGTGCTTCGCACCGGCAGCCGTGTCCCTTCCAGATCATATAAGCCGGCTGTTAGACGATACATTCCGGGAGCGACGGCAGCGGGCACAATCAACCCATGCCGATCGACGATCGCTTGCGAGGGGAGCCACGCCGTCGTCGGCGCGAACCCACTGCCGGGAGACACATCCGACTGCGCGACAACCTGGTTGTTCGAGTCGAGCAGATGGACGAAGACGATGTAATCGGTCGAAGGCGTCTGTGCTGCCATCCACTCCAACTCGACGCAGATCGGCTCGCCCGGGCCGACCGCCGTGCTGCTAGTCCGAACATTTTCCAGTTTGATGTTGTCTTCGAACTCCGTCGAGACATTCAAGTCGGTTGTCGGTTCGACGCTCACGTAACGTGAGACCCGCGCCGCGCCTGCAAACTGTCGGCTGACGAGACACAGCGACTCGCTCAGCCGCCGATCGATCGCGTCGCCTGTCTGTCGATGCTGCTCCGCGCCGAAGTCGATCACGACCCACAGTTCCGATCGCTCTGCGGCGAAGGATTGGAGGCGCGCGTCGCTCCACTCGTCGGCTGCCCCGCCGATGCGCAGCCCGGCGAGCGTCGGCCAGCCGGGCAGGTAGGGCGCGAGCCGCTCGTAGGTGTCGACGCGATCGAACAGCACGGCAGCCCGATCGGGCGTCGAGGTCGATCGAATCAGATCGATCGCGTCGCGCATCGGCTCGGCTCGGTTGCGCTGCGACGCGTAGAGCGGCAGCCCGCCGATCGCCAATCCGATCACGGCCAGCAGCGCAGCCAGGCTGCCGGCCATGCTTGCGGATCGAAGTCGCTGCCAACCCCATTCTTGTTTGACGAAGATCATCGCCCCGAACAGCAGCCCGAGTCCGACCATGACGAGCGTGCGGACGACGACCAGCGCCGTCAAGTAGCCCGCATCGGCTTTGAGCAGGATGAAGGTGATCGGCCACTCGATCACGTAGAGTGCTTCGAGGACGATCAGCAGCAGCACGCCGCGTAGATTGGGCATCAGGATGCATAGAAAGGCCATCAGATGTAGACTCCACTGCGGGCTGTAGCCTTTCGACCACAGCAAGTACATCACGAAGGTCACGCCAGCCAGACCGACGGCGGCGCGCGCGTGTTGATAGCGGGTGGATCGGATCAACACCGCGCCATACACG
>JBOGUH010000189.1:0-2119 GCA_050695975.1 Anaerolineae bacterium | reverse complement strand
GCCTAGGTTCGGATCGCGATCGAACTCTTCCAGCGCGGTCGCCAGCTCTTCCATCAACTGCGCGTTCAACGCGTTGAGCTGCTGCGGCCGGTTGAGCCGAATTAGCCCGACGCGATCGTCGACTTGGGTGAGGATGGTTTCGTAGGGCATCTGACTCCTTTAGCCTGGTCGTCGCATGGTCGCGCAGTCTGACAGTCCTGGAGTCCGGCTATCGGCTAACTGACTACACGACTCAGTGACGATAAGACGACTCGACTACCTACACCACGTTTTAGTGTATTCGATCGACGTCGCGTACAACGTCGGGCCGCGATCGGTGGGTCGAATCTCCAGGAAGATCTGATTTGTCGCGAACGGCTCCGGCAGCCGCGCGCAATCGACAATCAGCGCCACGTGCAGCAGCTGTGTCCCCGACGACACCTGCGCGCCGATGCGCGTCGTCACCAGCGAGTCGATCGTGGGCAGGTAGGCGAACAACTGGCCGTACGGCCCGCCGGCCGAAGGCTGCACGACCGCATCGAAGTACACATCCAGCCGATCGCCGCCATCCGGTTGAGCCGGGAATGGTTTCAGCGTGAGCGAAACGACGCTGAAAGCCGGCGGCGTCGGAGTCGGGCTGAGCGGCACGGTCGCCGTCAGCGCCCGCGTGGGCAGTGCGCTGGGTGTAAGCGTGGAGGTTGGGTTGGCCGTTTGAGTTTGGGGCGCTGGCAAAGCAGTCGCACGGCTGCGCGTGGGTGTGGGTGAAGATGAAAGTGTGGATGTAGATGTAGGGGAAGCAGGCGGCAGCGGCGTCTTGGTCGCAGCGATCGTTGGCGAGGGTAACGGCGCGGCCGCGGGCGCGCTCGATCCCGTTGCGGTGACGATCACGCCAAGGATCAGCAACAGGCCAATCGTGCCGAACGCGATCCAGCGCGCGACCGGCGCGCGGCTCGATGGTGGCGTGGAGGCTGCTTGCTCGCTCGATGTCACCTCTACCGCCTGTGCGAACGCTTCGGCCAGCGCGCCGGATGTGGCATAGCGAGACTCCGGATCGATCGACAGGGCGCGCACGACCACGGCTTCGATGGCCGGCGGGATGCTCGACCAGATCGATCGGGGTGAAGGCAGCTCGGCCATGCGCTGATTGGCTGTGCCGTCGCGCGGACGGCGGGCGATCGGCGCGCGTCCGGTCAGCATCTCGTACAGCAGCGCGCCAAGCGCGTATACGTCGGCGCGCGCATCGACCCTCCCGCCGCGCGCAATTTCCGGGGCGGCGTAGGGCGAGTCGGGCCGGGTCGGGATGCCGAAGTCGGCGACGAAGGCGTTACCGGGGCGATCGAGCAGGATGTTCGTCGGTTTGAGGTTCAAGTGAAGCAGGTCGTGCGCATGAGCGTGATCGAGCGCCGAGGCGATCTGCGGCAGGATGCGCGCGATGTCGCTCAATGGCACGACGCGGCGCCAGCGCGACTTGATCGAGCCGACTGGCATGTGACGCATGGCCACCCAGGCCAGCCCGCGATGCACGCCGAAGTCATCGGCGGGCAGCACATGCGCGTGCGTCAGCATCTGAGCCCATTCGACGGCGCGGCGGACGTCATCGGGATCGACCGACTCGTCGTAGACTTTGACGGCGACGGTTCGTTCGACGGGCATTTGGCGCGCGCGATAGAGCGTGGCGCGCGGCCCGCGGCTGATGATGCCTTGCAGTTGGTAGTTGCCCAGTGTTTGGCCGGTGAGATTCATAGTTTCAAAACGCCGATTTCGCAAGTTCTAGTAATGGGAGTACCCGCTTAATCTCCGTTGACTGGGACGGCTTTTCCGCCTACTAACACCACGTCCTTCCGTCGATAGACGCTTTTACCCTTAAGTTTCCGCGCGACATCCTTAACGCCAAAGGTATGAGTTCTGCCACCCCCACTCAAACCCGCCTTACTACCTTCGTATTTCCAATCTTCCTTCTGAAGGAATATCACGTCAATCCGCCAGATGATCACCGGCTTACCGGGCTCCAACGACATCGTCGGATCAATCAAGTATCGCCAGACGATATACCAACCTGAATGATCGTAGTGCGATTGCAATGCCCATGGGCGCTTGCTACCTTTGGATTCAAGGCATTCATACGGTGAAGGGTTGCTAC
>JBOGUH010000188.1:0-3281 GCA_050695975.1 Anaerolineae bacterium | reverse complement strand
GATGTGCTGATCCGGGGTGAGCGCATCGCGGCGGTCGAGGCTGGATTGACCGCTCCCCCCGGCGCGACGCTGCTCGAGGCGAAGGGCCGCGTCGTGCTGCCGGGGCTGATCGACGCGCACGTGCATCTGCGCGAACCCGGTGGCGAGCACAAGGAGGACTTCGCCAGCGGCACACGCGCGGCTTTGGCCGGCGGCGTGACCACCGTGCTCGGAATGCCCAACACGCAGCCGCCGATCGTCGACGCGACGATTCTGGCGCACGCTTTAACGCTTGCCGCCCAGAAAGCCGTGTGCGATCATGGCCTGTTCCTAGGCGCGACGCATGACAACATCACCACTGCGTACAAAGTGAAAGATGCCATCGGTCTGAAGATCTACATGGGCTCGAGCACCGGTTCGTTGATGGTCAGCGATTTCGCCGGGCAGTATGCGCACTTCAAAGCATACCCGGCCGATCGCGTGATCGCTCTGCACGCGGAAGAAGAGGGCGCGGTGCAGTTCTTCACTAAACTCGGCCAGCGCCGCCCGCCGCTGTGCGCCGAACTGGCGATTCAGCGCGCGATCGCGATGGCAGCGGACCTCAAGCGGCGCATCCACGTCTGTCACTTGTCCACCGCGCGCGAGATCGAACTGGTGAAGGATGCCCGCAAGCGCGGCGTGAGAGTGAGCTGCGAAGTCTCGCCGCATCACCTGTTCCTGTCGACCGAGACCGAGCAGCATCTCGGCCCGTTCGGACGGATGAATCCGCCGCTGCGTTCGGAGGAGGACGCCGAGGCATTGTGGGAGAACCTGGCGTCGATCGATCTGATCGCGACCGATCACGCACCGCACACGCTCGAAGAAAAGCGGAGCGAGTCGCCGCCGTCCGGCGTGCCCGGTCTGGAAACGATGCTGCCGATGTTACTGACGGCTGTTTATCAAAAGCAGATGTCGTACGCCGACCTCGTGCGTCTGACGGCGGCCGGCCCGGCGAATGCCTTCGGGCTGGCGGACAAGGGTCGGATCGAAGAAGGCGCGCACGCCGATCTGGTCATCGTCGATCCCAACGTGCAATGGAAGCTCGAAGGCGCGAAGATGCAGACGCGCTGCGGCTGGACGCCGTTCGAAGGCTGGCGGGTGAGGGGGAAGGTCGAGAAGGTGTTCTTGCGCGGACAGCTTGCATTTGACGCTGAACAGGTGACAGTCGAGCCGGGGTACGGGCAGCGGGTGAAGCAACTGGGCTAACGTGTTGCGTGTTGCGTATTCCGTTCGCCCACTACGCTTTGGGTGATGTAGCCTCCACTATCGCAATTTCTTCTGCCGCGAGGCCGTACAACTCATATACCATCCGATCTATCGCCGTGCCCACGTCTTCGATGCGGCGCTTAAGCGCGTGTCGCCGGTCCTCCAGATTGCGCTCGGCCCCGGCGTAGTCCTTCTGCAGTTGCAGCGCATTCGTGAAGATTCGTGTGAATTCGTGGATCAATCTTCGCCCAGCTTCAAAATCGCCAAAAACGCTTCTTGCGGCAATTCCACTGTTCCGATCATCTTCATCCGTTTCTTACCGGCCTTTTGCTTCTCTAAAAGTTTCCTCTTCCGCGTGACATCGCCACCGTAGCACTTAGCGAGAACATCTTTTCTTACAGCGCGGACGGTTGCGCGAGCGATAATTCTCCCGCCGACGGCGGCCTGGATCGGCACCGCGAACTGCTGCGAGGGGATCACGTCTTTCATCTTGCGGGTGATCGCGCTGCCCTTTTCGTAGGCCTGATCCTTGTGAACGATCAGCCCCAGCGCATCGACCGGCGCTTCGTTGATCAGGATGTCCATCTTCTGCAAGTCCCCGGCGCGATAGCCCTCGAAGGTGTAGTCCATCGACGCGTAGCCGCGCGTGCGGCTCTTGAGCTGATCGTGGAAGTCGACGATCATCTCCGACAGCGGCAGGCGATAGGTGAGCATCACCCGATTCGGATCGAGGTACTCCATCCCGGCTTGCTCGCCGCGCCGATGGATCACCAGGTCCATCACCGGGCCGACGTATTCCGCCGGCGTGAATACCTGCACCTTCATCCACGGCTCGCGGATTTCTTCGATGGATGAAGGATCGGGGAGCGCGGCCGGCGAGTCGATCACGATGGTTGCGCCGTCCGTCTTCAGCACTTCGTATTCGACACTCGGCGCGGTGGCGATGATGTCCAGATCGTACTCGCGCTCCAACCGCTCCTGGATGATCTCCATGTGGAACAAGCCGAGGAACCCGCAGCGAAAACCAAAGTTGAGCGCCTGTGATGTTTCCGGCTCGTAGACCAGTGAGGCATCGTTGAGTTGAAGTTTTTCTAGCGCGTCTTTGAGCGCGTGGTAATCGTCGGTTTCGATGGGATACAACCCGGCGAAGACCATCGGCTTGACAGGGCGGTAGCCGGGCAGCGGCGCAGCGGCGGGTCGATGGACCGAGGTGATGGTGTCGCCCACGCGGCAGTCGCGGATCGTCTTCAGGCCGGTGGCGACGTAGCCGACTTCGCCGGCTTCAAGTCCGCCGGCCGGTTTCATCGTCGGCGCGAAGATGCCCAGTTCGAGCGGATCGGTCTCGGCGCTGCTGGCCATGAAGCGCAAGCGGGTCTTGCGCTCGATGGCGCCGTCGATCAGGCGGACGTAAGCGATCACGCCTTTGAAGGCATCGTAGTGACTGTCGAAGATCAGCGCGCGCAGCGGCGCATCGGGATCGCCTTTCGGCTGCGGCACGCGCGCGACGATCGCTTCGAGCAGGTCATCGATGCCCAAACCGAGTTTGGCCGACACGCGCAGCACATCATTGGCGGGCACGCCCAGCACGTGCTCGATCTCTGCGGCGATCTCGTCGGGCCGCGCCGAGGGCAGATCGATCTTGTTGACGACCGGGATGATCGTCAGGTCGGCGTCGAGCGCCAGGTACAGGTTGGCCAGCGTCTGCGCCTCGATGCCCTGCGAGGCGTCGACGACGAGGATGGCGCCCTCGCAGGCGTTCAGCGCCCTGCTCACTTCATAAGTGAAATCAACATGGCCCGGTGTGTCCACCATGTTGAGTTCGTACTGTTCGCCCGACCGCGAAGTATGCGCCATGCGAACGGCGGACGCCTTGATCGTCACGCCCTTCTCGCGCTCCAGGTCCATCGAGTCGAGCACCTGCGCCGTCATGTCGCGCTCGGAGATCGTGCCGGTGTGTTCCAGCAGCCGATCGGCCAGCGTGGATTTGCCGTGATCGATGTGGGCGATGATGCAGAAGTTGCGGATGTGTCGCTCGTCCATGACGCGGCGATTATACC
>JBOGUH010000187.1:0-2976 GCA_050695975.1 Anaerolineae bacterium | reverse complement strand
CGCAGACGCTGGCCGACCTCAGTGTTCCGCAGATTGTGGCGATCAAGCAGAAGATCGCCGAGCGATCGTAGTCATTGGCCGAGCTGCCTGGCAGTGCGAGCCACACGCCGTGCCGGGTGCGGCGGGGGACAGCCTGATTGGGAGGAAATCGATGGCATGGTTAAGATGTGCAATATCGCGGCTTGTGTTGTTGCTGACTGCGGTGATGGTGCTTGGCGCCTGCAGCACCGGCCCCGAATCACAAGCTGCGCCTGCTGCCAAGGCAACCGCCATGCCTCAGTCGATCGCGGTGGCGATATCGACGCCGACACCGTCGCCGACCACGCCCCCCACGCCCACTCACACGTCGACGGCAACCCCCACGCCGACGCCTCACCCGCTGACGATTCAATCGATGCGCCAGCGCGATTACCTGGGCAGCGACATCGTCATCGAGGAGACGCTCGCGCCGGGAAGCAACTACACTCGATACATCGCCTCCTATCAGTCCGAGGGATTGAAGATCTACGCGCTGTTGACGGTTCCCGCCGGTGAAAATCCCCCGACTGGATGGCCGGTGATCCTCTTCAATCATGGCTTCATTCCGCCGACTCAGTATCAGACGACGGAGCGGTACCTGGCGTACGTGGACTGGCTCGCTCGAAGCGGATACATCGTCTTCCGTTCCGATTACCGGGGGCACGGCAGCTCCGAAGGCGAACCGCGGGGTGCGTACAGCTCGCCCGATTACACGGTCGACGTGCTCAATGCCGTCGCGGCGATGAAGCGCTTCTCGGACGCCGACCCGAACCGCATTGGCATGTGGGGCCATTCGATGGGCGGCTACATCACGCTACGCTCGATGGTCGTCACTGGCGACGTCAAGGTCGGCGTGATCTGGGCCGGTGTCGTCGGCTCATACGCCGATTTGTTCAATCGCTGGCGACGAACGCCGACGCCCGCGGCGGGCACTCCGGAAGCCACGCTCACTCCACGCCCCGGACGGCGCTGGCGCATAGAACTGGTCGAGCAATTCGGCGCGCCGGAGGAGAATCCGGAGTTCTGGAACTCGATTTCAGCTAACGCGTACCTCGGCGACCTGTCCGGCCCAATCCAGCTCCATCACGGCACAGCCGATCGATCCGTGCCGCTGGAGTTCTCGGAGGGCCTGTATCAGCAGGCTCTCGCCGCGGGCAAGGCCGTCGAGTTGTACACGTACGAGGGCGACGATCACAACATCTCGGCCAGTTTCGGGCTGGCGATGCAGCGCACGATCGGGTTCTTCGACAAGTACCTGAAAGGATCATAGTCCTGTCACTCATCCTGCGCTGATGGCGCTGTATCGCGAAGCGGGCAGGATGAGACACTGACGTGCGGCGCGCCTTGAACCCCCTCCGCTTCGCTGCGAGGGCAAGGGTGCGTCGCACGTTGCATTTCCCGATCCAATCAGGACACCAGTCCCTTGACAGTGGGACGCTTCCCATCGTAAAAATTAGAATACCTCATCATACGGCCAAAGGAGGATCGCGATGCTTGGCAACATTGTGGCTCTGCTCGTTCTCATTGCGTTTGTCGTGTTGTTCGTCTGGCTCACCCGACGCGCGTGGCGATCAAAACGTGGGCCAATCAAATGGATCGGCGTCATCCTGGCTGGACTGCCGACGCTGCTGCTCGGCCTGTTGAGTGTGTTCGCGGTGATTGGCCTGTTTAAGATATATGCGCCGCGTGGCGGCCCCGTGCCGGACATCACGGTCGCGGGCACGGCGGAGCAGATCGGGCGCGGCGAGCATCTGGCTTACGCCTTCTGCGCGAGTTGCCATTCGCTGAACGGTGAGTTGCCCTTGAGCGGCGGCGAAGATGTGGGCAAGGCAAGCCCCGTGCCTATCGGCTTGCTGTTTCCGTCCAACCTGACACCCGGCGGAAGGCTGAAGGGGTGGTCGGATGGCGAGATTTTCCGCGCCGTCCGCGAAGCCGTCGACCGAGACGGTCGTTCGTTGCTGATTATGTCGGCACTGTCTACCCGCAACCTGAGCGACGACGATATACAGACCGTCATCGCTTACCTGCAGAGTCAGCCCGCCGTGGCGAGTGAAACACCGGAGAATAACCCCAACCTGTTATTCGCCATCTTCCTCGGCGCGGGCCTGGTGCCGCAGCCGGCGCCGGTGACGGGCGCGATCGCTGCGCCGCCCATCGGAGCGACGGCGGACTATGGCGAGTACATCGTCAGTTACGTCGGCTGCCGCGACTGTCACGGGGCGAACCTGCGCGGCGGCGGTGGCGGCCTGACGCCGGCCGGTCCAAACCTGGCGGTGGTCACGGGTTGGACGCAGGATCAATTCATCACGACGATGCGCACCGGCGTGGATCCAGGCGGCCACGCGCTCGATCCGCGACAAATGCCCGGCGTCGGCGGTATCGCGGCCACGCGCACCATCCTGCACACCAGCCCAAGCCTCCGCATCCTGGTCGTGACACTGTTTGAGGACGATGAATCGGTCTTCACGGCGTTACGGGCCGGGGCGCGCGGGTACGTCTTGAAGGACGCCGACGAGGACGAGATGGTGCGCGCGATTCAAGCCGTGGGCAGGGGCGAGGCCATCTTCAGCCCGGCGATCGCGACTCGCCTGATGGACTTCTTCGCAGCCCCTCACCCCGCCGTGCCGAAGGAGGTCTTCCCCACGCTCACCGAGCGCGAGCGGGAGGTCCTGGGCTTGATCGCGCAGGGGCACGCGAACGCCGTCATCGCCCGGCAACTGTCGCTAAGCCCGAAGACCGTGCACAACTACGTCTCCAATATCTTCAGCAAGCTGCAGGTGGCCGACCGGGCGCAGGCGATCATTCGGGCGCGGGAGGCCGGCTTGGGAGAGGCGCCAAAGCAAAGATGAGTTCACCTTTCGCACCCCGTGGGACATCGGGCCGCACGAGGAATGGGCTGCGTGGGTGGAGAGGCGAGCTCAAACTCCCCGTTCAGGGCGGCTTGACACGTCGAATTGG
>JBOGUH010000186.1:0-2582 GCA_050695975.1 Anaerolineae bacterium | reverse complement strand
CGCACTGCGGGCGGCAGGCGACAGTTCAACCCTGGCCCGCTGGCGCAAGCCAGGGCGGGCTGTCGCCCAAACGTGTAGTCAGGCCTACGCGCCGGGCGATTGCCCGTAAGTCTCAGAACCCAAAGGCGCTTGCGTTCTGGTCGCGCATCGGTATACTTATGCCTGGCGCGCTGAGAATCCCCCAACACCCGCAACTCCTTCGACGACACTTGGCTCAGAGTGCTTGCCGGAACAGTCAGCATGACCCATTCCCGGGTGACATGAGGAGCGCCCCGCCATGAAGCGAATCTATCGACTATTCCATTTGAGTCTGATCGCCGCCGTGCTGTTCGTTCCGGCGCTCACCGCTGCCGCGGAGACGCGCGCGCTGGATTCGCGGGTATCGCAGGGGGTGGCGCCAGGTGGGCCTAACCCGGTGCTGACCAAGTCGATGAAACCGCAGCGTCCGGTCATCGGTCAGCTTGCGTGGATCACCATCGTCGCCACGAACACCGGATCGGCCAACGCCGAGAACGTCGTGATTACCGATCCGCTCCCGGACAATCTTGCGCTGCTCGCCGTCAGCGCCACGCAGGGCGCCGTTCAAGTGAGTCATCACATCGTTACAGTGTACGTCGGCACGCTGGCGCCCGGCCAGACGGTGACCGTCGTCAACGATGTGGTAATCACGCGCGAATTCGCGAACGACGTGCCGTACACCAACTGCACCGGCCTGACGTATCGCGACGGCACCGCGCGATTGGCCTGCTTCCCCTTCGGTCCGACATTCGATCCTGTTTCCGTGACCACACCGCCGCGGTTCTTACCCGAGGCCGGCGCCGCTGGATCGCTCCTGTCGATGGGACTGCTCATCGCAGGCGCGGCCTGCCTGCTGGCGGCGAATCGTCTGCGCCGCGTCTCAACCCGGTGAGCCATGGCTCGACGTCTCATCATTTAGATCGTTGAAGACGACGACGATTTACGCATCTCTCACCTCTAATCTCTGGCCTCTTCCAGGCAGGTCTTCTGTGCATCGCATATCGCTCACCCTAGCTCAAACTCCAACGACCGCGCCCAACGAAAAACTGATCGCCTACCAATTTGAAGGTCTGCTGGCTTTCCCCGAAACGACCCACGCGATCTTCAGCCGCCAGGGTGGTGTGAGCGCCGGGCCGTATGCCTCGCTCAACCTCGGCCGCGCCGTCGGCGATGACCCTGATGCGGTGACCGAAAACAACCGGCGCATGCTCGGCGCGTTTGGCTATCGGTGCGAGCAGGCCGTCACGGCCTGGCTGGTGCACGGACGCGACGTGGCGGTGATCACGCGCGCTGATCTTGGCCGCAATCCACCGCAAGTCGATGCGCTCGTCACGCGCGAGCGCGGCCTGCCGCTGACGATGCGCTTCGCCGACTGCGTGCCGATCGTGTTTTACGATCCGGCGCAGCACGCGATCGGCATCGCGCACGCGGGGTGGCGCGGCGTCGCCGTGAATGTCGTCGAGGCGACGGTTCGAACGATGGTCGATGCGTTCGGCAGCGTTCCGCAGCGCATGTGGGCCGGCATCGGGCCAGCGATCGGCGTCGAGCAGTACCAGGTCGGCGCGGAGGTCGTCGAGCAGGTGGCGGCAGCCTGCCCGCCCGGTACGCGCTTGACGCAGCCGGGCAGCAACGGCAGCCGGCCGCATCTCGATCTGGCGGCGGCGGTCACGGCTCAGCTGCAGGCGGCGGGCATTGGCGCGATCGAAGCATCGGGCATTTGCACGGCAAGCAACACCGACGAGTGGTTCTCACATCGCGCCGAAAGCGGGAAAACCGGCCGCTTCGGGCTGGTCGTTGCGCTGAACGAATGAACACCCTTGCCAATAACCTTCATCGCGTTCACGAACGTATCGCCACGGCAGCGCGTCGATCGGGCCGCGATCCATCAGACATCACGCTGGTAGCGGTGACCAAGACGCATCCGGCGGAGACGATCGTCGAAGCTTACGAGTTGGGCGTGCGGCACTTTGGCGAGAATCGCGTCGAAGAGGCGGCAGAGAAAATACCTGCTGTCCGGGCCAGGTTGCCGCCTGACGCCGTCATCACCTGGCACATGGTTGGGCACGTGCAGAGCCGCAAAACGGAGGCGGTTGCGCGCCTGTTTGATTGGGTACATTCGGTGGACAGCCTGAAACTCGCCGAGCGACTGAGTCGATTTGCGGAGCAGCAAAATAAGACATTGTGCGTGCTGCTGGAATTCAACGTGTCGGGCGAAGCGAGCAAATACGGATTGCGCGTGAAGGGCGACGGCGTCACTGGCGATCTGGACGTGTTGAAACAGGTTGAGGCGATCGCCGTACTGCCCCACTTGAAGGTTGAGGGATTGATGACGATGGCGCCCATCGTCGCCACGCCGGAGCAGACGCGCCCGGTGTTTCGCGCGCTGCGCAGGTGGCGCGATCAGCTGGCGACTCGCTTCCCCCAATGCGAGTGGCGCTACCTGTCGATAGGCATGACTGACGATTATGAAGTGGCGATCGAAGAAGGGGCGACGATCGTGCGCATCGGGCGAGCGATCTTCGGTGAACGAAAAGCAGGGGGCACAGATTAACACTGATCCATAC
>JBOGUH010000185.1:0-2608 GCA_050695975.1 Anaerolineae bacterium | reverse complement strand
CGTCGGGATTCACGCCCTTGTGCGGATCTTTGTTGAAGAACTTCTTGACTGCGTCCTGCACCGCCGGCATGCGCGTCATGCCGCCGACCAACACCACTTCGTCAATATCGGCCGGGCTCAGCTTGGCGTCTTCCAGTGCGCGCTTGCACGGGTCGATCGACCGCTGGATCAGGTCGCCGGCGAGCTGTTCGAGCTTGGCCCGCGTTAGCTTCATCTGCAGGTGCTTTGGACCGGACGCATCGGCCGTGATGAAAGGCAGGTTGATCTCTGTTTCCATCAGGCTGGACAGTTCGATCTTGGCTTTTTCGGCAGCCTCCTTCAAACGCTGCAGCGCTTGCCGATCGTTGCGCAGGTCGATGCCCTGATCTTTCTTGAACTCATCGGCTACCCAGTCAATGACGCGCTCGTCGAAATCGTCGCCGCCCAGATAGGTATCGCCGTTCGTGGATTTCACCTCGAACACGCCGTCGCCCACATCGAGGATCGAAATGTCGAAGGTGCCGCCGCCCAGATCGTACACGGCGATGGTTTCATCCTTCTTGCGATCGAGGCCGTAAGCCAACGAGGAGGCCGTCGGCTCGTTGATGATGCGCAGCACTTCCAGCCCGGCGATCTTGCCGGCATCCTTGGTCGCCTGGCGCTGGCTGTCATTGAAGTAAGCCGGGACCGTGATGACGGCCTGGGTCACCGGTTCGCCGAGATAGGCTTCGGCATCCTGTTTGATCTTTTGCAGAATCATCGCAGACACTTCCGGCGGCGAGTATTCCTTGCCGCCCATCGTCACGCGGCAGTCGCCGTTGGGCGCTTCGACGACTTTGTAGGGCAGGCGCTTGAGCGCTTTCTGCACTTCAGGGTCTTTGTGCTTGCGGCCCATCAGCCGCTTGACCGAGAAGATGGTGTTCTCCGGATTGATGATCGCCTGGCGGCGCGCCACCTGGCCGACGAGCCGCTCGCCGCTCTTGGGGTTGACCGCGACGACCGAGGGAAACAGGCGGCTGCCCTCACTCGATGGAATGACGACCGGTTCGCCGCCTTCCATCACCGCCACGACGGAATTGGTCGTGCCCAGGTCGATGCCGATGATTTTGCCCATGTGAATCTCCTGTTAGAAACCCGGTTTCTCGGTTTAACGCGCGACGCGCACCAGCGCCGGCCGAAGCACGCGCTCGTCAATGCGGTAGCCTTTTTGAAGTTCAGCGATGATCTGCCCTGCGGCGAATTCCTCCGATTCTTCGTGCGTGACCGCTTCGTGGATCGCTGGATCGAACGCGTCACCCGGCTTGACTGAGATAGGCGTCACGCCCTCGTCCTCGAGCAAGCCGATCAGCTTGCGCCGGGTCATCAGCACGCCGTCGATCCACCCGTTGTCCTTCAGGTCGTCGGGAAGATTGGCGATCGCGCGATCAAAATCGTCGATCACCGGCAGCATCTTTTCGACGATCTTCACGCCGGTGAGGAAGACCAGCTGGCTGCGTTCGGCGTCACTGCGCTTTTTGTAGTTGGCGAACTCGGCGCGGGCGCGCTGCCAGCCTTCGAGGTTTGCCGCCGCTTCTGCTCTGAGTCGATCCAGTTCTGATTGGAGATCGACCGGCTCACCCGAAGGGGGCCGGACGGCATCCGCCGATACCTCTTCGGCTTCGGCCGAAGCGTCTACCATCGTTTCCGGGTCGGTCGCCTGCGCATCCGCTGTCACCACGTCAGACTCAAGCGCAGCGTCCGCCGATAGGGGCTGTCCATTATCATTTGTCGTACCGATGTTCTCTTCAAGTCGCTCTTGCGCGTCATCCATTACTGCGCATCCCTCTCAACCATTCGCCATGTCCGAGATCAAGTCGGTTAACAGCTGTGACACGTAGCGCACGGTGCTCACGGCGCGGCCGTAGGGCATCCGCGTCGGTCCGAGCACACCCAGCGTGCCGGTGGCATAGTCGCTTACGCCGTACCGCGTCAGCACCATGCTGAAATCGCGCAGTTCGGCCCAGCCGCTCTCGCCGCCGATGACCACCTGCACACCGCCGATCGTTGAGCCGGGCGCCCGAGTGAGAACCTCTTCCAGGAGCGATTGCTCCTCCAGCACGCTCAGCAAGGCTTCGGCCATTTCCCGGCCTTCGTACTCCGGCAGCTTCAGCACCTCGGTCAGGCCGTCGCGGTACACTTCCGTCGCGGCCCATGCATCGGTGCGGCGCATGACGTCGGCAACGACGCCGATCACCTCGGCGCCCAGTGTGTCGTCGAGCGTGCTGCGCCGAGCCGTCAACTCGTCGCTGTTCAAGTTAGTATACTCTGCATTCAGGCGCGCCGAAGCTTCCGATAGAGTCTCCTGGCTCAGTGGCTCGGCCAACGTGAGCATTTCTTGCTTGACCGATCCGTCTTGCAGGACCACGATTAAAAGCGCCAGACGACCTTGTGTCGAGATCAGCTGGATGTGTTTGAGCCGCGCCTGCCGGGCGTGCGGTGGGGTGACGAGCGCCACCAGCGCGGTGCGGGGTGTGCCATCTGGGCGGGACAGGATCGCGGATCGGGCGAGCACGCTGGCCGCCAGCTGCATCCACTGGGTTAGATCGAGTCGAGATTGATGGAACTGGTGGGCGATCGTGCGCTGCTCGTT
>JBOGUH010000184.1:0-5558 GCA_050695975.1 Anaerolineae bacterium | reverse complement strand
GATATAGGAGCAAAATCAAACCGTGGATGCAGGGCACGATCAACGTGAAATAGCTGGCGCGCCCGGTTGAAGCAAGAAGCCCGCGTTCGCAACGACGCGGGCTTTTTGTTGGGCGCCATGGTGGGATCTGGCCGAGCTCGTTTCAGTCGCACCAGATGCTCAACGCATCGAAGCGGCACATGTGCAGCGCGACGGCGACGAGGCAAATGAAAGGTGCTCAAACCCATTTCCAATTTAGCGGTTCAAACTCTAACCAATTCTATCGTGTCACTATCCACATTCTCAGATATAATGTGCAACAATTGAATATCGACAACAAGGTATGCGCCAAACGGGGAGGACCCACGATCCTGCCCGGCGTGTTTTGTTCATTCACCAACATCGGGGGTTCAGTTACAGCAACTTTGAACTGGCTGTTTCACGCAATATGCAGCACAACCGATCACAATTTCAGGGAGAAGCAGAAATGAATCGCAAGTTGTTTGCAGTTGCCTCGCTGTTGGTGATTGCGGGCATCGTCATCGGCGCCTGCGCGCCGGCGGCCACTCCGGCTGCGCCCGTCGTCCAGACCGTCGTCCAGACCGTCGTCGTGACGAGTGAGCCGGAAGTCCGGATCGTCACCGCGACGCCGGAAGTGATGGCCAAGCCCGCCGTTCTGCGCGTCAACCTGGGCGCGTATCCGGACATTGTCGACCCGCAGAAGTCGTCCCTGGCGAACGAGATCGCGCACCTCAAGCTGATCTACGAAGGCCTGACCCGGCTCAACGAGAAGCTGGAGACGGCGCCCGGCGCGGCCGCGAGCTGGGAGTACAACGAAGACGCGACCGAGCTGACCTTCACGCTGCGCGAGGGCCTGACCTATAGCGACGGCTCGATATTGAACGCCAAGCGCTTCTAGTACTCGATCATGCGCAACATCGACCCGGCGACGGCGGGCGAGTACAGCTCGATCACCAACGCGATCGCGGGCGCGTCCAGGTGGCAGAGGGCCGATGTCTCGGCCGCTGACTACGACCGCAAAGCGTTCGTCGACGCGCTGGGCGTCAAGGCGCTCGACAGCGCGGGCAACCCCTGCGCCGACTACGAGCAGGCCGATTGCCTGACGCTCCAGCTCAGGCTGTCCAATCCGGCGCCCTACTTCCACACCATCGCCGGCATCTGGGTGGGCTACCCGGCCAAGCAGGAGCTGATCAAGGAAGGCGGCGAGAGCTGGTGGAACAGCTCGGTCTACCAGATCGGCAACGGCCCATTCATCCTCGCCACAGTGGAGCCCTTTGTCCGTATGCGCTTCACCCCCAACCCAAGCTACTGGGGTGACAAGCCGACCTATGACCTTGAGTTCCGCTACATCGTCGACCCGGCAGCCGCCTTCGAAGCCTACCAGAACAACGATCTGGACATCATCGACCTGATCGCCGCAGACCTCGACGCCGTCAACGCCGACGCCGATCTCTCGGCGCAGAAGCTGGTCTATCCCGGCTCCTGCACGTTCGTGATCAAGTTCAGCCTGGCCGCTCAGTACACAGCGCCGGATGGCTCGACTTACGACTCGCCCTTCCTGGACAAGAAGGTGCGCGAGGCGTTCGCCTATGGCTTCAACGCCGCCGGCTGGGCGCAAGACGTGGACGCCGGCCTGAGCACGCCGACCCAGACCTGGATCCCGCCGGGCTATCCTGGATTCGACGCGGAGGAAACCAGCTGGACGTTCGATCCGGAGAAGGCCAAGGCAGCGCTGGCCGAGTCATCCTACGGCGGCCCCGACGGCCTGAACGCGCTCGGCCTGAAACTCAGCTTCGCTGACTCGGGGCCCAACCGCCAGCGCTCTGAGTGGCTGGTCAACAACTACAAGGAAGTGCTAGGTATCGCTATCGGGCTCGACCCGCTGGAGGCGAGAACCTTGAACGCGCTGACCAGGGATCCCAAGACTTTCCCGCTGCTGGCCGGCCAGGGCTGGTGCGCGAGCTACCCCGATCCGCAGAACTGGCTCAGCGAGTATTGGAGGAGCAACGCCACCTCCGCCCGGCGCCAGGGCTACGTCAACGAAGAGTTCGACGCGCTGACCGCGCAGGCCGACGTCGAGCCGGACCCCGCCAAACGTATGGAGCTGTACGTGCAGGCGCAGCGCCTGCTGATTCAGGACGCGCCGTCGGCCTTCGGCTACAACCCGGCTAACGCTTACCTGGTCAAGCCGTGGGTGAAGGGCATCATCACCACTCCGCAAGACTCGGGTTGGCCCGGCGAGCAGGTCCCTGCCACTGTCACCATCGACACGTCGATGATCCCGTAGTTTCGGTGCGCGTCTGGGCTGGCCGGCACACGGGGCACGTATTACTTTGATGCGTTTGGGCTCCACCGGCAGACGCACATTGGGCCGTAGCCCGCCTGGCGAACGAAAGGTCCGCCCGAGCCTTCCCTTAAAAGAGAAGCCCGCATTCGCAACGATGCGGGCTTTTTGTTTGGTGTCTCACAGATTCCGGCTACGATTGTTCGAACACAGTGCGGCCGTTACGCCATGCTGCGACCTTGATCTGACCATCAACGCCGGTCAGGCGACGGAGCACGCGGGAAAAGGCATCGCGATCGCCGCCGGTGAAAAACACGTGTTGACCTGCACGTGAACCAGCTGCGATCAATCCACGCTCCACCAGGGCACGACCCGTCTGCCGCGCGATCGCCGGCGACGGGTCGATCACGTTGACGCCCGGCCCGGCGATGCGGCGGATCGACTCGACGACGAAGGGGTAGTGCGTGCAGGCGAGGACGATGGTATCGGCGTTCGCGTCGAGGATCGGCTGGAGGAAGGCACGCAGCATCGCGTCGGTGTCGGGCGCATCGAGTTTCCCGGCCTCGACCTGCTCGACCAGCCCGGGGCACACTTGGTTAATCAACTGCACGCCGTTGGCGAAGCGCTCGACGACGCTGGCGAACAGCTCGCCTTGAAACGTGGCCGGCGTCGCCAGCACGCCGACGACGCGCGTCTGCGTTGTCTCGGCCGCCGGTTTGACCGCAGGCTCCATGCCGACGAACGGGATAAACGGAAACGTCTCGCGCAGATGCTTCAATGCCGCAGCCGAAGCCGTGTTGCACGCGACGACGATCGCCTTGCACTGGCGCTCGATCAAGAAGCGCGTGATCGCCTCGGAGAACTGGCGGATTTGCACCGGCGAACGCTGGCCATAAGGGATGTGAAGTTGGTCAGCGAAGTAGAGCGTGTCCTCGTGCGGCAGCTGCCGGGCGATCTCGCGCCACACGCTCAAGCCGCCTACACCGGAGTCGAACACGCCGATGGGCCGGGTGTCGTTCATGAATGAGATACCGTGATACGTGATGAGTGATAAGTAAGTGCAGCGCCTCCATTATACCCTGTCTGTCACGCGCCCCATCGTTGATTCGCTCATTCGTCGACTCACTCCATCGGTATGCATTCCCCACCCACACGCTGTATACTCAAGACATGCTGCTCCAACTGCCCGGCGACGCCGTCGCGCTGATCGGGCTGGCATTGATCTTTGACTTCCTCAACGGTTTTCACGACTCGTCCAACATCGTGGCGACGATGATCTCGTCGCGCGCGATCGGGCCGCGCTTCGCGCTGCTGATCACCGCCGTCGCCGAAGCGGTTGGCCCGTTTCTGTTCGGCGTGGCCGTCGCCCGCACGATCGGCAGCGAGATCGTGGCGGAGACGGCGGTGAGCATGCCGGTGCTCATGTCGGCACTGATCGCCGCGATCGGCTGGAACGTATTTACCTGGCTTGCCGGCATCCCGTCGAGTTCGTCGCATGCGCTGATCGGCGGTATTGTCGGGGCGACGATTGCCGGGTCCGGCCTGAACGCGCTGGAGTGGATCGGGCTGGGCAAGGTCGTGGCCGCCCTGCTGATCTCGCCGCCGATCGGCTTGCTGGCCGGTTACCTGCTGATGAAGATGATCTTGTTTCTGGCGCGGGGCGCGACGCCGCGCATTAACGTGCTTTTCAAGCGCGGACAGGTCGCCACGGCGCTGGCGCTGGCATTGTCGCACGGCACGAACGACGCGCAGAAGACGATGGGCATCATCACGCTCGGGCTGGTCATTTCGGGTGCGCTGCCCGCGTTCGACGTGCCGGTCTGGGTGATCGCGATCAGCGCGGGCGCGATCGCGCTGGGCGCGTCGCTGGGTGGCTGGCGGCTGATTCGAACACTCGGCGCAAAGTTCTATACGATCCGGCCGGTGCATGGGTTCACCGCGCAGGTTGCGTCGGCGACGGTTATTCTTGGCGCGGCGCTGCTGGGCGGGCCGGTCAGCACCACACAGGTGGTGTCCTCATCGATCCTGGGTGTGGGCAGCGCGGAGCGGCTGTCGAAAGTGCGTTGGGGCGTGGCTCAACAAATCGGCGTGGCGTGGTTGCTCACTATCCCGATGTCGGCGCTGCTGGCGGCCGGGATATATGTAGTGATTCCGTAATGCGCTTACGTGTTGCGTATTGCGTAACGGAACACGCAATACGGAATACATCGGAGAGGTGAACCATGAAGCGGCTCAAGCAGTGGTTCAGGCGCAACCCCGATCGATTCATGCAACTGCTCATTGAGCAGGCCGAGTTCACGGTGCAGGGCATCGACGGGCTGGTGGCCTACATGCGCACGCCGACCGACGAGTGCGCTGCCCACGTGCGACGGATCGAGAAAGAGGCCGACGAAGTCCGCCGCATCCTGGTCGACGAACTGAACCGGGCATTCGTCACCCCGCTCGATCGCGAGGATATCTTTCACCTGTCGCGAACGATCGACGACATCCTCGACTACGCGTATACCACGGTGGACGAGATGGAAATCTTGAAGGTGCAGCCCAATCCGTACCTGCAGCGCATGGCCTCGCTCATGCGCGATGCCGCCGACGAGATCCGGATGGCGATGCTGCGCTTGAAGGATCATCCCAACGTCGCCAACGATCACGCCGTGCGGGCCAAGGCGCTGGAGAACAGCATGGAAGGCGTGTACCGTGAAGCGATCGCCGCGCTGTTTCAAGGCCCGCAAGACGTGGAGCACGTCGTCGAGATGCTGAAGCTGCGTGAGATCTACCGCCACTTATCGAACGCCGCCGATCGCGGCGACGAGGCGGCCAACGTGATTAGCGACGCGGTGGTCAAGATCACGTAGTGCGCGCATCGCATACGGCCTCATCCGTCTCCAGTTGACCCACCCCCTCGATTTGACTATACTCCCGCGCACGTCGACTCGTGTCAGAAACAGCCCATGCCACCTACGCTCTCCGCTCAAGAGTTCGTCGCCAAATGGCGACAGGCCAAATTAAAGGAGCGATCCGCCGCGCAGGAGCATTTCATCGACGTGTGCCGCCTGATCGGGCACGCCACGCCCGCCGAGGCCGATCCGGGCGGCGCGTCGTTCGTGTTCGAAGCTGGCGCGGACAAAGCGCGCGGCGGGCACGGCTGGGCAGATGTGTGGAAGAAGGGCTACTTTGCCTGGGAGTACAAAGGCAAACACGCCGATCTCGATCGGGCTTACCAGCAATTGCTGCAATACCGCGAATCGCTGCTCAATCCTCCGCTGCTGATTGTCTC
>JBOGUH010000183.1:0-2477 GCA_050695975.1 Anaerolineae bacterium | reverse complement strand
TCGATCGCGCAGCGCCCCCGCGACGATCTCGCTGGCGCTGGCGGTGCTGTGGTTGACCAGGATGGCTAACGGCAAATCGCGCGCGCTGCCGCCGTTCGGAGCGAGAAACTGCTGTTCGCTGCCGTCCCGGCGCAGCTCGATCATCACCAGGCCATCGACGAACTGGCCCGTCACGTCCACCGCGCTTTGCAGCAGGCCGCCGCCGTTGTCCCGCAGATCGAGTGCGATGGCCTGCGCGCCGCGCTGGCGTAGGTCGTCCACAGCCCGGCGAACTTCATCGACGGTGCGATCGGTAAATACACGAATCGAAATATATCCAATGCCCGGCGCGTTGTCGATCAGCCGCCACACAGTCGAGGGCGGGATGATTTGCGCGCGCTCAACCTCGATCTCGAGCGGCTGAGCGGCGCGAACCAGGCTAAGGTGAACGCGGGTTCCGATATCGCCGCGCAAGCGGGCCTCGATCTCATCAAGTCGCTGCGTGATCGACACCGGGGTTCCGTCGATGGCGACGAGCTCGTCACCGTCGAGCACGCCGGCGCGGGCGGCCGGCCTATCGGGGTAGGGCGAGAGCCGTGCCCGGCCTTCCGCGTCACGCCGCAGGTCGACCCCAATGCCGCCGTATTGTCCACGTAGCTGATCGCTTTCCAAGCGTGCCGCCGACGGTTCGACCAAAACGGTGTAGGGGTCATTCAGCGACGACAACAGGCCACGAATGGCGCTGTAGGCGCGGGTCTGTGTGGTCGGCAGCGTGCCGAAAAACCGGCTCTCGACTAATTGCCAGGCATCGTCGATCAACGCCGTCGTGGAGGCGTCTGCCGATCCGGCGGTGTCGGCGCTCGTCGCCGTGAGCAGACCGGCCAGATAGCCCAGGCCCAGCACAAGGGATACAAACAAAACGCCGGCGATCCGGCGGAAACTGGATGATGGCAAGCAAGCCCTCTCACTCAGCGCGGCTGTCGGGCGAGCATGGCCCTACTCCCCTCACCGCACTTGCCTTCACATCGAGGTCACGCCTTGACACCCACACCTCTCTCCAAGTCGAGGCAGCCACCTAAACGAGAGGTGCGGTGAGAGCGGTGCACGTGTCGCTACGGGGTCTGCGAGGATGCCCGCCTGCAGAATTTTATCATGCTTCATAGGGGCGGACAAGAAACTCAGGGAACTCCCGGGTAAGCCCTTAATTCCAGCGGGTCATCTCGCTACGCGCGGCGAAGATCACCTGGCGCATGGAGTCGAGATCGCCGGCGCGGGGATCGAGCGCGAAATAAGATTCCAGCCGATCGATTGCTTCGCGATACGTCCCCAGCCGGAAGAGGACCAAACCGAGATCGCGCACGTGTTCGGGTGAGTCGGGGTTCAGGTCGACCAGTCGCTCCATCACCGGCTTAGCTTTGGCGAGCATCTCACGTTGAATGTAGATCGCGCGGAGATTGTTGAGCATCCGCGTAAGGATTTGGCGCCGCGTCACCCGCTGAAGCAGATCACGGCTGAATGGAAGATCGCTGCCGGTCGATTGCTGCGCCAGGCGGGCGCAGTCGAGTTCGCTGAGAACCTTGCCGCGATCAAACGGATCGATGAACCACGCCCGCGCATCCGCCTCGCAGCGCACAATGAAGTGTCCCGGCAGTCCGACGCCGCTCAACGGCAGCCCAAGCCGCCATCCGACTTCCAGGTAGATCGCTGACAGCAGAATGGGCAGGCCGGTGCGTCGATCGATCACATCGTTCAGGTACGAATTGCGCGGATCGTAATAGTCGGAGGTGTTGCCTATGAAGCCAAGTCGATCGAACAATAAACCGTTCAGCGCTTCAAACGGTTGACCATCGCGGCGCGCGCCGATCGTCGGGCGGATCGATTCGGCCCACGCGTCGAGCTGCGCCAGATAAGGGTCGGGATCGAGATCGGGGTAGGCGTCGCGCGCGACCAGCAGCGCGGCGCGGGCCAGGTTGATCTCGTCGTCGGGTACGGACACGGCGGCTGCAAACTGAGACGTCATCAGAACCTCGTATGGAAACAGCACGAGCGGGGCGAACCCGCTCGTGCTATACGCGCCAACACCCATTAGCGTGCGCGATCGAAAAGGTGGAACTGCTTAGTACAGACCCCACTCGGCCGGTGGGCCGCCTTCCATCATCGAAGGCTCCCACATCTCCATGCCTAGCGTAATCTTGACCGAACCTTGCATATGCTGCTCGGCGGCGCGCCGGGTTTGCTCGATGAGGGCCGGACCGTATGGGCAGAAGGGAGTGGTCATGATCATGGTAATGTCGGTCAAGTCGGGCTGAAAATCGACCTTGCGAATCAGGCCCAGCTCGATGATGTTCATGCCCAGCTCAGGATCGAGCACTGCCCGCAGCGCCTCACGCAAACCCTGCTCCCGTTCACTGTATTCAACGGTTGTCTCTTCAATGACTTCCGACATCACATCTCCTCTTCAAGGGCGACCGCGAGGGTTCGCCCCTACTTTATCCGTT
>JBOGUH010000182.1:0-2243 GCA_050695975.1 Anaerolineae bacterium | reverse complement strand
GTTAGTGCCTTCCCTGCCAAGTGGCGAGGCAGAGGTATTCGCTAACTCAATAACCTCATCGCCCTTTTCACCACATTCTCCACCTTGAAACCAAGATTCTCGGCGATCACTTTATAGGGCGCCGACGCGCCGAAGCTCTCCAGGCTCAGCACGTCGCCGTGCTCGGTGACGTACTTGTGCCAGCCCTGCGCTACGCCGATCTCGACGGCCAATCGCCTGCGCACCATCGGCAGAAGCACGCTGTCGCGATACTCCTCCGGCTGCGCGTCGAACAACTCCCAGCACGGCATACTGACCACGCGCGCTTTCACACCCTTCTTCACTAATTCATCCGCTGCGCCAACGACGAGATGAAGCTCCGAGCCGGCGCCGATCAGGATGATGTCCGGCTGGCCATCCGTGTCGATCAGCACGTAGCCGCCGCGCCGCACGCCTTCGGCTGAGGCCATCTTCGATCGATCGAGCGTGGGCACGACCTGCCGCGTGAGCGCCAGCGCAACCGGCCCATGCGTGTGCTCGACGGCGATCTTCCAGGCGACGGCGGTCTCGTTCGGATCGCCGGGGCGGATGAACAGCAGGTTAGGGATCGCGCGCAGCGAGGCGTAATGCTCGACCGGTTGGTGTGTTGGCCCGTCTTCACCGAGCAGCACACTGTCGTGCGTGAAGACGAAGATCACGTGCTGCTCCATCAGCGCGGCCAGGCGCAGCGCCGGGCGCATGTAATCGCTGAACTGCAGGAAGGTCGCGACGAACGGGATGATCCCACCGTGCAGCGCCAGCCCGCTGGCGATGCCGGCCATCGCATGCTCACGCACGCCGAAGGCGATGTTGCGCCCGGCGTAACTCGTTCCCCCACCCACAAGCCCTTGCGGGTCGTCGATTTTCTCGTTCGGATACTGGAAATCGCCCATGCCTTTCAGCGCGGTGTTGGTCGACGGATTCAGATCGGCCGAGCCGCCGATCAGCGTTGGGACTTTAGGCGCGATCGCGCTCAGCGCTCTACCCGACGCGACGCGCGTTGCGATGGGTTTCTCGTCGGACGAAAAGGTCGGCACGTCGGCGTCCCAGCCGGCGGACAGTTCGCCGTTCAGCGCGTGCTGAAGTTCGGCGGCGAGGTCGGGATATTCGCGCGCATACGCGTCCCACTTGGCCTGCCACTCGGCCTGCTGTGTCCTGCCCTGATCGATCGCCGCGCGAAAATGCTCGAGCGCTTCACCGGGGACATAAAATGGCGGGTCGACCGGCCAACCGAAATTTTGCTTGGTGAGTTTCACCTCATCCGGCCCGAGCGGTGAGCCATGTGCCTCAAACGTATCTTGCTTGTTGGGCGACCCGTAGCCGATGTGGCTGCGCACCATGATGAGCGAAGGCCGATCCCGCTCAGCTTGCGCGGATCGGATCGCATTTTCGATCGCGGCCAGATCGTTCCCATCCTCTAGGCGCTGCACGTGCCAGCCATACGCTTCGAAGCGCTTACTGCTGTCCTCAGTGAACGTGATGTGCGTGCTGCCGGCGAGCGTGATACGGTTGTCGTCGTACAGGTAGATCAACTTGCCCAACTTCCAATGCCCGGCCAGCGAGGCCGCTTCCGATGCGACACCTTCCATCAGATCGCCATCGCTGACGATGCCGTAGGTGTAATGGTTGATGATCTCATGGCCGGGCTGGTTGTAGCGCGCCGCCAGGTGCGCTTCGGCCACGGCCATGCCCACGCCGTTGCCGAAGCCCTGCCCCAGCGGGCCGGTCGTCGTCTCGACGCCGGGCGCGAGCACGTGCTCAGGATGGCCAGGCGTCATGCTGCCCCACTGGCGGAAGTTCTGCAGCTCGCTCAGTGGCACGTCGTAGCCGGTCAGGTGCAGCAGCGAGTACAGCAGCATCGATCCGTGCCCGGCGGACAGGACGAACCGATCGCGGTTGAACCATTTCGGATCGGCCGGGTTGTGGCGCATGATGCGTGTGTATAGAATGTAGCCGACCGGCGCGGCGCCCAGCGGCAAGCCGGGATGCCCCGAGTTGGCTTTCTGCACCGCGTCGATCGAGAGCATACGGATGGTGTTCACACACAGTTGGTCGAGTTCAGTTGGATTCATCGGGGTTGTCTCCCTGGTAAGATGTGGGCAGGGAGATTATACTGCGATTCGCTTATAGTAACGTGAAACGTGACGAGTGATCCGTCATTCGTCTATCGTCCATTAGCCTGTGGAGGCGGTGAATGACATCCGTCGTCGAGCAATACTACGATG
>JBOGUH010000181.1:0-3741 GCA_050695975.1 Anaerolineae bacterium | reverse complement strand
CATCCACTGAAGCCGGTTTGCGCGTGTCGTCGAACTGGCTGAAGAAGTGGTCAACATCGATCCTGTTGGTCATCAGCTCCTCCATGTCCTGTGCTCTCGCTGGATGACTACTCCGACGGCAAGGTTGGCGATTATCACGCGAAGCGGATGCGAGCGCCAATCATTTCCGTCAGCGTTCAGAGGGTGTCAACGGATTGCGTTCGGCACAGCGAATCAACGAATGTCCGCCGACCGGATTCGTTGTGTGCTCGATTGGGCAATGATTCCAGTCGCCAGCAACGAATGAACATCGGCCAGATTCGTTGATTCGTTGCCGATTCGTTGACACCTGAACGCTTACTCATTTCCTTTGTGCGCCAAGCCAGCCGGCCAGCGCGTTCAGAATTAGCGGCACGGCCGCGGCAGCCGCGGCCAACCCGAATAGCGCACGTCCCGTTTGGTCTCCAATGTGGTGGCGATGTTCGCCGTCAGCCGATTGTTCGATCAGCGCAGTGGGCCGGACATGCGTCAGCTGAATTCCGGCAACGCGTGTCGCGTGTGTGCCGAGTGTGGCTTCGCGCGCGACGAGCGTCGTCACGCGCGCCTCCGGCGCGAAGATGCGCCCGTTCGCTTTGAACGGCGTGCCGCGCACGATTTCGCTGGTCAGTTGAGGTTTCAGGGCGCGCCTCCATCGACTAGCTTCCTAACAAACGCCTCCTCTTCGTCGCCCGCGCGGACCTCTCCATCGAGCAGCGCATCGCGCAGCGCGTTCAGGACGCGGCGGTACTTGGGTCCGGGTTTCATGCCGAGCGATTTCAAGAACGCCCCGCCGATCGACGGTTTCACATCGCGCAGGTCGCGCATGAACCAGTCGAGGTGGGCGCGGACGCGATCGTCGTCTGTCGCCTGGCGCGCAGTCTGCAGCGCGCGCGCCGAATGCGGATGCAGCAGCCGATACACCTGACTGGCTTTTTCGGCGCCGCGAATTTGCGGCGCGGCATCGCGCAGCGCGGCGACGCTGCGCAGGTCGCTCTCCGTCTCGTTGGGCAGCGCGAGGCGGCGGATCACATCGTCGAGCGGCGCGGCGTCGAGGCGATACACGAGCAAAGTCAGGTAGATGAACGGCAGCGGCGCAGCTGAACTCGCCTCTCGCGCTTCGCGATACTTGCGCGTGAGCCAGTCGTCGCACGCCAGCGCCCCATTCAGCCGCGCCAGGACGCCCAGCTCGGCCAGGCGACAGATCGCCTTCTCCGGCTGGGCCTCCCGCAAGATGAGTTCTATCTCGTTCCAGATGCGCGGGCCGCTGACGCGATCGAGCAGGTCCAGCGCGCCGCTGAGCAGGTCTTGTGTGCGCGGATCGATGCGGAACCCGAAGCGCTGTTCGAAGCGAGCCGCCCGCAGCATGCGTGTCGGATCGTCCACGAACGAGATCGAATGCAGCACGCGAATGACGCCGTCGCGCAGGTCGCGCTCGCCGCCGTAGAAGTCGAGCAGCTCGCCAAAGCGATCGGGATCGAGGCAGGCAGCCATCGCGTTGATCGTGAAATCGCGGCGGTGCAGATCCTGCTTGATCGACGACTGTTCGACCTGCGGCAGCGCGGTCGGATGCGTGTAGAATTCGGTTCGGGCTGTGACGAAGTCGAGCGTGTGCAGGCCCAAGCCGTCGGGCGTCGGGACGGCCGGCGCGCGCTCGTCCAGGATCCACTTGGCGGTGCCGAAGCGCGAATGACTCTTGACCTGCCCGCCGCGCTCGCGGGCCAATCGCCGCGCCAGCGCAACTGCGTCGCCTTCGACGACGAAGTCGATATCGTACAGTGGCTGGCCCAGCAGCAGGTCGCGCACGATGCCCCCGACGAAGAACAGCGAGCTGTTCATCTGACGGGCGGTGGCGGCGATGTCGCGGATCAGCGCCAGCAGCGCGGGATCCAGCGATCGCGCCAGGCGCGCGGCGATCTCCATGCGGCGGGTTGGGCGCGCGGGCGCCGTCCACAGCTTCAGCACGTCGGTGCGGGTGACGATGCCGATGACCTGCCCGCTCGCATCGACGACCGGCACCTGGCCCCAGCCGTGCGCGATCATCAGCCGCTCCAGCTTGTCGACCGGATCGCCGGGCGAGACGGTGACGGCCCCTTCCTCCATGATCGACGCCACCGGCCGCCCACCCATTTTGTGGTTCAAGGCCCGGTCGACCGCGCGCCGCGTGAGCAGACCGACGACGCGCCCGTCTTTGACGACGGGGTAACCTTCAAAGCCGGTGCGCTGCATCCGCCGTGCCGCCTCCGCGACGACGGTCGCCGCGTCGAGCGTCTGCCCGCCGCGCGACATGATCTGCTCGACCGTGACCGCCGGCCGCGCGTGGCGGCGGATCTCGTCGAGCAGGCGGGTTTGCACGCCGGACAGGTTGTCGTCGCGTACCAGCGCGGCCGCCGCCTGCGCATGTCCGCCTCCGCCGAAGGCCTGGCAGACCACGCCGACATCGATCGCTTCCACCGTGCTGCGGGCGACGATCTGGATGTGCCCGTCGAACGCGACCAGGATGAACAGCGCATCAGGCTCGAGCAGGTCGCGCAGTCGATGCGCCAGCGTGGAGATCTCCTCGAGGTTCTCGGCGCTGGAGGTCGCGGCGAGGACGAGGGTGTGTCCGTTGATCTCGTGCGACTGAGCCGCGTCGACCAGGCGATTGTACAGTGCGCGCTGCGCGTCGGACAAGGGGTGCTGCAGGAACTCGCGCATCTGCGACAGGTTCACGCCGTGCTCCAGCACATAGCCGGCGGCGTGCGCGTCGCGGGCAGTCGTGTCCGCGTACGACAGTGTACCCGTGTCTTCATAGATGCCCAACAGCAGAAGCGCGGCCTGCGCAGGCGTCAGGCCGAGGCGGCGCTCGGCGATCGTTTCGACAAGCAGCGTCGTGGTCGCGCCGACCCGATCGCCGTGGTACCTCCAGCCTGATGGAAACGCCCCGCTCGGCGGATGGTGATCGATCACCGTCACTGGCGTGTCGGGCGTGACGCCGCGCAGCGAGGGCAGCGACTGCGTGTCGACCAGGATCACCTGCTTGACATTCGTCGTCGGCGCGTCGTCGGGATCGACGAACGGGAGATCGGGACCGTACAGCGCGAGGAAGCCGCGCACGTTGCGGTTGACCAGGTGTGGCAGAACCGGGATCGTCTCGGGCGTGATCAGCGATGCGGCCAGCAGCGACGCAACGGCGTCGAAGTCGGCGTGTTCGTGGGTGAGGATCAGGGTGATGGATCGACCGGTCATCATCTCATTGGTTGACCCGATTATAAGCGAAGTCCGACTTTCGCGCATAACGCGAGCCGAATCATCTTATACTGCCTGCACTTGAAAATTCCGATTGGAGTCGAGGCTTGAGCCGGATCCGCCTATCCCTTAAGGGGGCTTCGCGCGGGCTCGACTCCAGTACTAGGAAATTCAGGATGCGCTTGGTATATCGAGAGTCGGCGCGACGCTTGCGATCGCCTTACTGGGCAAGCGCAAGGCCTGCCTTTACGGCGTCGATGTCGCTGTAGGTGTGGATGTAAGGGTCAACGGCGATGGGCCGAAGGTGGCGGTTGGCGTTGCAGACGGCGTTGGCGAGGAGATGAAGGTTGCGGTCGGGACGATAAACGGCGTATTGGTCGCGGAAGGGATCGCCGTCGGTTGAGGCGGGGTCGGGAAGGATGGCGAGGTAGGAACGGGCGTTTCGGCCAACGGTCCGGCGGTTGCTTCCAGCGATGTGACTTGCGCATCGATCACCGG
>JBOGUH010000180.1:0-2925 GCA_050695975.1 Anaerolineae bacterium | reverse complement strand
ACTTACACGCTCAAAGTGGCCGATTTCGCCGGCAAGCCGGTTCAGGCCGAAGTGTCGCTGGGGCTGGTCGATCTGTCTGTACTCAGCCTGCTCGACGACTTTGGCCCGTCGATCGAGGAGAAATACTACGGCGAGCGGGGGCTGGGCGTGCGAACGAGTTCGGCGCTGGTGCTGTCCGTCGACCGCATCAACATCACGTTTGCGGAAGAAGGGAAGGGCGGTGGCGGCGGCGCGCCGGCAGATGCGGAGGGCGGCTTCGTGCGCCAGCGCTTCCCGGACACCGCTTACTGGAACGCGAGCGTGACGACAGATGCGAATGGCGCAGCCGTGGTTGCCGTGCCGCTCGCCGACAATCTCACCACCTGGCGCATGCGCGCCAAAGCGGTGACGAAAGACACGCTGGTCGGCCAGGGGCAGGTGGATGTGATCAGCACGAAGGACTTGCTGATCCGCCCTGTCACGCCGCGCTTCTTCGTCGTCGGCGACAAAGTCAACCTCGCCGCCGTCGTCCATAATAACACCGGCAGTCCGCAGCAAGTCGAGGTCACGCTAGAGGGAACGGGTATCCAGATCGACGGCGCGGCCCGCCAGACGGTCGACGTCCCGGCCGGGGATAGAGCGCGGGTCGAGTGGCCGGCGACTGTCCTCGATACCCCCCCGATTTCGGGGGGGAGCGGGGGGGTGGCCGATCTCACTTTCTCGGCGCGCGGCGGCGGGTTATCCGACGCGAGCAAGCCGCCGGCCGGACTGCCGCCCGACCAGCGCATCCCGATCTACAAGTTCAGCACGCCGGAGACGGTGGGCACGGCCGGCGCGCTCGATCTCGACGACAACTCTGACGCGCTCGATGCGATCACCGAGGTCATCGCGCTGCCCAGGCGCATCGACGTGACGCAGGGCGACTTGACCGTGCAGATTGATCCATCACTCGCTTCGGCGTCAGTGGAGGGGTTGACCTATCTGGAGCACTTCCCCTACGAATGCACCGAGCAGACGGTCAGCCGCTTCCTGCCGAATATACTGACCTACCGGGCACTGAAGGAACTCGATCTGGCAGACGCCGCGCTTGAAGCGAGACTGCAGGAACTGGTCGGCGTCGGCTTGCAGCGGTTGTATAACCAGCAGCATACGGATGGCGGTTGGGGTTGGTGGGTCAACGAAAAATCCGACCCGACCACCAGCGCCTACGTTGTGCTGGGACTGATCAAAGCCAACGAAGCCGGGTTCTCGGTCGACGATGCGGTGCTGGATCGTGGGCTGGGTTACCTGCGCAGGCAGATCGTCGCGACGACGCGGATCAACGTGACTCGCGTCGCCAATCGCCAGTCGTTCATCCTGTACGTGCTGGCCGAAGCGGGCAAACCCCAGACCGATGCCGCCGTGTCGCTGTACGACAGCAAGCGCGGGCTGCTGAGCCAGTATGCCACGGCGTATCTGGCGCTGGCGTTGAATCTCGATCAGCCCGAAGAAACGTCGCGCGTCAACACGCTGCTGAGCGACCTGAACAACGCGGCCAAGTTGAGCGCGACCGGCGCGCATTGGGAAGAGGAATCGCAGGACTACTGGAACTGGAACACCGATACGCGCTCGACGGCGATCGTCCTCGATGCGCTGGCGCGGCTCGATCCGCAGAACAGCCTCGCGCCCAACGTAGTGCGCTGGCTGATGGTCGCCCGCACGGCCGGCCGCTGGGAATCGACGCAAGAGACGGCCTGGGCGCTGATCGCGCTGACCGACTGGATGAAGGCCAGCGGCGAGCTGAAGGCCGATTACTCGTGGGGTGTGAAGCTCAACGGCGCGGACTTCGGCAACGGCGCCGGCAATCGAGATACGCTCGGCGATCCGGTCGTGCTGCAAAAGAAGATCAAGGAGCTGCTGCTCGATCAGGCCAACGCGCTGACGATCGAGATGAACGCTGCCGGGCAGCAAACCGGCGCGGGCAAGCTCTACTACACGGCGCACCTGGAGACGTTCGTGCCGGTTGAAGAGGTCAAGTCGCTGGCGCGCGGCATCAGCGTGGCGCGGCAGTACTTCAACGCGAACGACGCGTGCTTCAAGCCGCGCGAGCCCGGCGAAGAACCCGTCCCCTGCACGCCGGTAACTACTGCAAAAGTCGGCGATGTGCTCCAGGTGCGATTGACGATCGTCGCGCCGACGGACCTGTACTATTTAAAGGTCGAAGACCCGCTGCCGGCCGGGATGGACACCGTCGATACTTCGCTGAAGACGACCAGCCAGATCAACGAAGCGCCTGAACTGAATAAAGTCTCGCCGTACTCATACTACGACGGCTGGGGCTGGTGGTGGTTCTCGCACACCGAGCTGCGCGACGAGAAGGCTGCCCTGTTCGCATCGGTCCTGCCGGCGGGGACGTACGAATACACCTACCAGATCCGCGCCGGGCTGAGCGGCACGTACAAAGTGCTGCCCTCGCACGCGGAGGAGATGTACTTCCCGGAGGTGTTCGGTCGAGGAGATGGGACACTGTTTGTGATCGAGAAGTGAGTTGGAGGTTGGAGAGCGAGAGAGAACCTCCGAAGCGCCGAGGCGATCATGCCAGACCTTCGAGTTTGGGGAACAGCACACCTCCCGGCTGGACAGATGTGCCGGCTGGGTACCGGCCCCAACCTGCCCAATCCCTGCTCGTATCGAGGGCAAGCCCAAGCTGACGGGCGATACCTTCAGCCGCGGCAGGAATGAACGGCGAACAGTAGTGCGCCACGAGACGCAGGGTCTCGACCAGGTTGTAGAGCGCCGTAGCCAGCCGCGCATCAGCCGCCGCGCCGGCATCTCCGCCAGACTTGCGCCGCCTGGCTAACGCCCACGGCTCGACGTCATCCACGTATTTGTTTGCCGCGCCGATCACATCCCAGATCGCGGCGAGCGCCTCGTGCGGAGCAAACCGATCCAGTGCGGCATCGACGC
>JBOGUH010000179.1:0-4003 GCA_050695975.1 Anaerolineae bacterium | reverse complement strand
AGGTGGTGGACAACTCGATTGACGAGACCCTGGCGGGCGCGTGCGACCGCATTTCGATCACCATTCACCCGGACAGCAGCGTGACCGTGGAGGACAACGGGCGCGGCATCCCGGTCGGCCCGCACCCTACGCAGAAAGACGGGAAGGGCAAGCCGATGGACACGCTCGACGTGGTGATGACCGTGCTGCACGCGGGCGGCAAGTTCGGCGGCGGCGGTTATAAAGTTTCGGGCGGTTTGCACGGCGTGGGCGTCTCGGCGGTCAACGCGCTCTCCGAGTGGTGCCAGGTGGAAGTGCGGCGCGACGGCAAGGTGTACGCCCAGCGCTACGAGCGCGGCGTGCCGCAGGGCGCGGTGAAGTCCACCGGCAAAGCTAAAGCCGACGAGCACGGGACGAAGACAACCTTCAAGTTCGACAAACAGATCTTCAAAGAAGACGGGATTGATTATCGCTTTGAGACGCTCGTGGCCCGCTTCCGCGAGATGGCCTTCGTCACGCGCGGCGTCACCATCAACTTCGCCGACGAGCGCGACGGGCGCGAGATGAACTTTTACTTCGAGGGCGGGATCACCTCCTTCGTCAAATATCTCAACCGCAACCGCGACACCCTGCACCCGGTGGTGCACATTGAGAAAGAAATTGAGGGCGTGGGCATCGAGGTGGCCGTGCAGTACACCGACTCGTACAACGAGTCCGTGTACTCCTTCGCCAACACCATCAACACGGTAGACGGCGGCACGCACCTGACCGGCCTGCGCTCGGCGCTCACGCGCGTCGTCAACGACTACTCGCGCAAGAACGGCCTGCTCAAGGACGCCGACCCGAACTTCGCCGGCGACGACACGCGCGAGGGCCTGACGGGCATCGTCAGCATCAAGCACCGCGAGCCGCAGTTCGAGTCGCAGACCAAAGTCAAGCTGATGAACCCCGAGGTGCAGACCTACGTGCAGCAGGTGCTGGGTGAGGCCTTTGGGGCATTTTTGGAGGAGAACCCGCGCGAGGCCAAAGCCATCGTCGAAAAGTGCCTGACCTCGGCCCGCGCGCGCGACGCGGCCAAGAAGGCGCGCGACCTGGTCATCCGCAAGTCTGCGCTGGAGAGCCTGACCCTGCCCGGCAAGCTGGCCGACTGCTCCGAGCGTGACCCCGAAAAGTGCGAGCTGTACATCGTCGAGGGCGACTCGGCGGGTGGCTCTGCCAAGCAGGGCCGCGACCGGCACTTCCAGGCCATCCTGCCGCTACGTGGGAAGATTCTCAACACCGAGCGCGCGCGATTGGACAAGATCCTGGGCAACACCGAGGTCAGGTCGCTGATCAGCGCGCTGGGCTGCGGCATCGGCGATCAATTCGACCTGAGTGGCCTGCGCTACCATCGCATCATCCTGCTGTGCGACGCCGACGTCGACGGCAGCCACATCCGCACGCTGCTGCTCACGTTCTTCTTCCGCTACATGGAGCCGTTGATCGACAACGGCCACCTGTACATCGCTCAGCCGCCGTTGTATCGCATCGAGGTGCGGAAAGGGACGAAGGAAGTCGTCTACGCCTATTCCGATCCGGAGCGCGAGGGCCTGTACGTCCAGCTGCGCAAGCGCGGGCTCGATCCATCGGATGACAAGCAGGTGGTCACCAGCCGCTACAAAGGACTGGGCGAGATGAGCGCCGAGCAGCTGTGGGAGACCACGATGAACCCCGAGAACCGCACGCTGCTGCAGGTCACCATCGAAGATGCCGCCGCGGCCGACAAGACCTTCGACATGTTGATGGGCGACGAAGTCCCGCCGCGCCGGCGCTTCATCCAGACGCACGCGAAGGAAGTGCGCAACCTCGATATCTAACGAGGGCCAGGAGATAGACGATGGCCGAGCGAGACCGTGAACTTCGCCGTCGCCGGGCGCGCCGACTGAAGACGCGGCGGCTCAAGAAGCGCCTCCAGGCGACCAATGACAGCAAGTTGAAGGCCCGGCTCACCGAGAAACTCAAGCGCGTGAATCGGTTTCTGTATGACGTGAAGTAAGAGCGCCAAGCCAAACCGTCTCAAAACTCCGAATGCTCCAGCTGGAGGGTCACATCCGGCTGCCAACGCGGGCGTGGCCGTCCGCTTCGAGCCGCTTTGAAATGTTGTCGAGCCATACCGGCCGCTCAGACTGGCCGCTCCTCACGAGCGGCCTTTTGCTCGCCCCTGACGTGCCGCACTCCAGTGTGCCCAGCCACCGGGTATAATGGGGCGTGGAGAATATGACGTTATCACCCGCCATTGAGACATCCCATCTGCGCAAGGAATACAACGGCAAGGTCGCTGTGGCCGATCTGAGCCTGCGCGTCGCGCCGGGCGAAGTCTTTGGCTTCCTCGGCCCGAATGGCGCGGGCAAGACCACGTCCGTCAAGATGCTGTTGGGCCTGGCGGCGCCAACCAGCGGCGAGGGCCGTTTGCTCGGCAGGCCGATCGGCGATCCGGCCACGCGCGCGCGAGTCGGTTTCTTGCCCGAGCATTTCCGCTTTCACGATTGGCTGACCGGCGCGGAATTTCTGCACCTGCACGCTCGGCTGTATGGCCTGAGCGAAACCGATCGACGCCAGCGTGTGACGGAGCTGCTGGCGCGGGTCGGATTGGAGGAACACGCCGGCAAACGACTGCGCGGTTATTCCAAAGGGATGCTGCAGCGGATCGGATTGGCGCAGGCGCTGCTCAACCGGCCGGCCGTCGTGTTCCTCGATGAGCCGACGTCGGGACTCGATCCCGTCGGCCGGATTCTGGTGCGCGCCATCATCCGTGAGCTGCGCGATCAGGGCACGACGGTCTTCCTGAACTCGCATCTCTTATCCGAGGTCGAGATTACGTGCGATCGAGTGGTGTTCATCAAGCGCGGCGCGGTCGTCAAGGTGGTCGCAATGAAAGATCTGAATCAGGGCGCGATCCCGGTCGAGATCCGCGCCGGCGCGCTGCCCATCGATCCTCAAGCGCGTTCCCGACTCGTGACGGGCCTGGCGCGCTGGGGTCGTGACGCGCGCATCGAGGACGAGCGGCTGCACCTGGTCGTCGACAGCGAAAAGGCGCTGCCCGAAGTGGCCCGTTGGCTCGTCGGGCAGGGGATCGATCTATATGCGCTGACACCGCAGCGGATCTCGCTCGAGGAGATGTTCCTGCAGATCGTCGGCACAGATGGAGGGTTGTGAATGTCGATCCGGATCATCGTCGGGCTGACACTGCGTGAAGCCGCCCGCCGAAAAGTGCTGCAGGGATTGCTGATCTTGAGCCTGGTCTTTTTGGCGCTGTATGGCTGGGGGATGGGTTTTGTCCAGGAAAAAATCGTGCAGTTGGGACCGCCGCCTGCACGCTTTTTCGGCGTCCGCGACGTCTACAACTTTTTGCTGATGGCTGGACTGTACGCGGCCAACTTTCTGATCGTCATGCTGGCGGTGCTGACTTCGGTCGATACGGTGGCAGGCGAGATCGCCAGCGGCACGATTCAGTCGCTCGCCGTCAAACCGCTCCGCCGGCGCGACATCTTGCTGGGCAAGTGGCTCGGCTTCGTGCTGATGCTGGGCGTTTACACCGGGGTGATGGTGGGCGGCGTGATGGGCGTGACGGCGCTGATAACCGGTTACACACCGCCCAATCCACTGGCCGGCCTCGGCCTGATGTTTCTCGAAGCGCTGGTGCTATTGAGCGTCTCGCTGCTGGGCGGTACGCGCCTGTCGACGCTGGCGAATGGTGTGCTGGGGTTCGGGCTGTTCGGGCTGGCGTTCATCGGCGGCTGGATCGAGCAAATCGGCGGTATTCTCGACAGCGACGCGGCGGTGACGATCGGCCACGTCGCTTCCTGGCTCATGCCGAGCGAAGCGTTGTGGCGGTTCGCGTCATCCGAAATGTCGCAAGGGTTGACGCAAATCATCTCGCCGTTCACCGGTTTTGCCGCTCCCGATCCGGGCGTAGTGATTTATGCCATCGCGTTCGCTGGCGTGACCCTGCGGCTGGCCGTGTGGCAATTCAATCGGCGCGATC
>JBOGUH010000178.1:0-5581 GCA_050695975.1 Anaerolineae bacterium | reverse complement strand
ATAACGTTGGAGGCAGGGTCCATCAGGATTTTAACGCCAACGGGGTGCGTGATCTGCTCAACCCCAGTGAGCCTGGCGTGGCCGGGGTCACGGTCACCGCCTACGACGACAGCGGAGCCGCAATCGCCTCCACCGCGACGATCGCCGATGGCACTTACGTGCTCACCGTGACCAACGGCGTCAACGTCCGCGTGGAATTCACGAACTTCCCCGCCGGCTATCTATCCGGCCCCTTCGGCCTCGACTCGGCGACCAGCGTGACCTTCGTCCAAAGCCCGAACTGCAACGTCGACCTGGGGATCAACGTCGCCAGCCAGTACTGCCAGGGAAACCCCAGTCTGGTTACCAGCTGCTTCGTGTTTGGCGATCAGGCGAGCTACACCACCGAAGAAGTCCTGGTATCCTTTCCCTACTCTGCCGGCGGCACGGCGCTGCCCGCTATCGACAATCCGCCACATGGCATCGAAGCCAGAGCCAACCAGATCGGCACGACCTGGGGTTTGGGCTACCAGAGAGCCTCGGACAGCGTCTTCGCGGCGGCCTACCTGAAGCGTCACGCCGGGCTTGGACCGCTGGGTGGTCTAAGCACCGGGGCAATCTACCGGAGCGCCAATGCCTCCAACCCAGCTCCCGGCGCGGTGAGCCTGTTCCTGGACCTCAACGCGCTTTTCGGCGCCGGCACCGCAGGCGTCATTACGCGCACTACCTACGTGTTCGATCCGTTTGCCTGGGATGCAGTCGGCAAGATTGCTTTGGGTGACCTCGACGTTGCCGAGGATGATATGACCCTCTGGGCGATCAACCTCAACGACCGGCAGCTGTACGAGATTCCGATCGGCAACCCGCCCGTCGCTCCAACGGCGGGCCAGATCGGCAGGTTCCCGGTACCGTTAAACCAGACAGACTGCCCAGTCCCTGCGACCAACATCCGGCCCTTCGCAACGGCGGTCAACAGTGGCCTTGTCTACGTCGGCATGGTCTGTAGCGCCGAGTCCACGGTCACACCAATCGACCCCGATGGCGACCCTAGCCGGTTGCGCGGCTACGTCTACTCCTTTAATCCGGCCACAGACACCTTCACGCAGGTGCTGAATTTCACGCTCAATTACCCACGCCGCTGCGTGGACTCTCCTCCCGAACCTTGTTTTAATGGCGGCTACCCGGCCGAGTGGCGGCCCTGGCGGAACACCTTTGTCGCGATCCCTAACGCTCCGCCGGTCATCGTCGATGGCGCCTGGCTCGTCGCTTACCCGGAGCCGATGCTCACTGACATTGTTTTCGACCGGGGTGACATGATTCTTGGCTTTCGCGACCGGTACGCCGATCAGGTTGGGTATATCGCGCGCAGTCCGGATCCGGCCGATCCGAACAATTACAGCGCCATCGGCGCCGGGGATATCCTGCGGGCGTGCGCCAGCGGCCCGGGCAGTTGGACGCTTGAGAACAACGGTACGTGCGGTTCGATCACGACGGGCGGCGCGAACAACACGCAGGGTCCGGGCAACGGCGAGTACTACTACCAGGAAGACCACCCCTTCCACGACGAGGTGGCGGTGGGTGGCCTCTTTCAGATCGCCGGCTATACAGACACCGTCGCCACGGCCTTTGACCCCGTCCCCAGTACGTCAGAGCTGTACGATGGGGGCGCCATCTGGATGGATAGTAACAACGGCAGACGGATCAGGACGTATCGTGTATTTAATGGCGGCGTCATTCTTCCCAACTTGTTTGGCAAAGCGAACGGTTTGAGCGACATCGAGGCCTTATGCCGCCCGGCGCCGATCGAGATCGGCAACCGCGTGTGGCGAGATAGGACCGATGTGACGCGAGATGGCATCCAAGGGCCTACGCAGATCATTAGCCCGACCGATCGCGAAGAGCCTATCCCCGGCGTCACCGTGCGCCTCTTTCTCGGCGGCGCGCTCATCGCCACCACGACCTCGAACGCCGCAGGCGAGTACTACTTCAACGCGTCGAACGTGCCCGGCGGCATTCTGCCATTCATGACCTATACCCTCCGCGTCGACAATCCGGCCGACTATGCTCCACTCGCGCCGCTCGACGGTCTCACGCTGACTCTCAGCAACCAGGGAGCCGTGGACACCCGAGACTCCGATGGCGTCATCGTCAACAACTATCCCGAGATCACGGCCGTCACGCGTGGCTACGGCGACAGCGACCACACCTTCGACTTCGGTTTCCACAACATCCCGACGGCGGTGGAACTGCTCTACTTCCGCGTGGATAAGGTCAGCGGCAAGCAGGTACACCTGGCCTGGGCCACCGCTATGGAGATCGACAACTTCGGCTTCAACCTGTACCGCGCGCCCGTCAACGACTTCAGCCGCGCTCGCCTGATCCATTTCGAGCCATCCTCGATCGGAGGCAGCGGCCCCGGCGCAACCTACGCCTACGTCGACACGGTTCCAGCCAACGGTGTGTGGTGGTACTGGCTGGCCGATCTCGACACGCAAGGCCACGAAACACGCCATGCTCCAGTCAGCGCTGGCGTGGGACTCGACGCGCTATTGCCGCATCGTATCTATCTGCCACTCATCACAAAAGGACCGCCGTGATCGGATCGCGTCCTGGCAGATGGCTGATGGGATTCACCCTATTCGGATTCGTGCTCAGCAGTGTCGGCGGCGAGGCTTCGGCTTCGCCGCCGATGTTCGATCCGCGCCCGATCGCGATCACGACCGTCGACGGCTTGATCCTCGACTGGCACGCGCCGCTGGCGCAGGTTGTGCCTCAGCCCGATGGGACGTTTCAAATCATGGCGCCCGGTTACGCGCAGGCCGATCAGCCCGGTCAACCGCAGCTCCCGATCGCCTCGGTGTTGATCGCCTTGCCGTCGGATGCCAATCCCACACTTCAAGTGCTTCAGACCGAAGAGGCCGTGCAACCTTTACCCGGCCGTCTGGCGATCGCGCCGCGTCCTGAGGGCGTCACACGCGATCCAGCGGGCATTCCTCTTGGCGGCGCGTACGCACCCGCAGCCGACATGCCCCTTGTGCAGCACGATCGGATCGAGATCGAAATCATCGGCATCGTGCGCGGCGTGCGCCTGGCGCGGTTGACCTTCTACCCCGCTCGCCCGATCGGGCAAACTCTCCACGTGACCACCCGCCTGCGCGTATCGCTCGCTTTCAATTCCGTATTGCGTAGTTCGTATTCCGTGACCACGGCATTTCACGATCCACTGTTGGCTTCTCTGCGCTCAGCCGTAATCAACCCTGCCGACGTGAATCCCGGTCCGCAATCCGCGATAAGCGATACGCGATACGCAACACGCAACACGCAACACGCAACCAGCAGGCCACCCTACGCCGTCGAAATCGCCTCACCGGGCCCGACCGCCCTCACCTACGAAGCCCTCGCCGCCGCCGGCTTCCCGGTCGGCAGCGCCGATCCGCAATACGTGCATCTCACGCGGAGTGGAAGCGAAATCGCCGCCGAATGGGATGGCGATGGCGATGCGGCATTCGAAGCGGGCGAGCGTCTGCTCTTTTACGCCGACCCGCGCTTCAGCCGGTATACATCAACCGACGTGTACTTTCTCTCGATCGAAACGACGAGTGGTCTGCGCATGTCGAGCCGCTCCGCCGCACCGGCCAGCTATCCAGCCGGGTCGGCCTGGATCGACGCAACCGCCGAAACGAACGCACGCTACACGCCTGACTGTTTCTGCGGGCTGATCCCATCCGGCCGCGATGGTGATCGCTGGACGTGGGACACGCTACGCCGGCCCGATCGCGCCTCGCTGGCGTACCCGATCGACCTGCCCGCCGTGGACGCGACACAGCCGGCTACGCTCACCCTGTGGCTGATCGGCTACACCGACGTCGCCGCCAATCCCGATCACCGCGTGGACGTGTCGCTCAACAGTTCACCGCCGGGCCGCGTCGAATGGAACGGCAAGCAAGCCATCACGGCCAGTCTGCCCATCACACCCGGCATTCTGCGCAGCGGCACGAACAGCGTCACGCTGACATTACCTGGCCTGCCCGGCGTCGGCGTCGAAGGCATGTGGCTGGACGCCTTCTCGATCCGCACGGCGCGCGGGACGGCGCCCACTGGCAGCGCTGCCGCCTTCAGGGGCGAGTCGACGCGGCGCGCATACTCGATCACGCTGACCTCGACTGTCGGCCTGCGCGCCTACGATGTCACTGACCCCGACCGCCCGTTACGCCTGACCAACCTGTCGCTCAACGGCAACACCATCTCGTTAAGCGATCCGGCGTTGGGCAGGCCGCGGCGCTATGCGCTGGCTTCCGATATCGGAATCCTATCTCCGACGAATTTGCGCCCGACCTCACCCCTACAAACGAGCAGCGTCAGCGGCGCCGACTATGTCGTCATCTCGCCGATTGACTTCGTGCCGGCGCTCACCGGTCTGATCGCGCTGCGCGAATCGCAGGGCTTGACTGTCACCGTCGAAAGCGCGCAGGCGATTTACGATGCATACGGCGGCGGGCGACCTGATCCGGCTGCCCTGCGCGCCTATCTCGCCAATGCCTACGCGACATGGGCGCTGCGCCCGACCTACGTGCTGCTCGTCGGCGACGGCACATTCGATCCGAAAGGCTATCGCGCAGACACCCCACCGACGATCATCCCGCCCTATCTGGCCGACGTCGATCCGTGGGCCGGCGAGACCGCCGCCGACAATCGTTACGTCACCGTGGACGGAGCGGACAACCTGCCCGACATGCTGATCGGCCGGCTGCCGGTCAACACGCTGGCCGAGACGCAGATCGTCGTAAACAAGATCGTGCAGTACGAGACACAGCCCGCGCCCGGCGGCTGGAACGGCAACGTCGTATTCGCGGCCGACAATCCCGACTCGGCCGGGGACTTTCCCGCCCAATCGGAAATCATCGCCAGCACATTCATCAGCGCGCCCTTTAGGACGCAGCGCATGTACTACATGCCGCCGACCACGACGCTCACCACGACACGCCAGGCCGTGTTGAATCAGTGGAACGCCGGCGCGGGTCTGGTCATGTACATCGGTCACGCGTCGGTGCACCAATGGCTGACCGAGCGGCTGTTCCATCTGGACGACGTGCCGGGCTTGAGCAATGGGTCGAGGCTGCCGGTCGTCCTGGAGATGACCTGCTTCACCGGCTCGTTTCAGAATCCATCTTTCGCTACGCTCGACGAGTCGCTAATGCGTAAGTCAGGCGGTGGCGCGGTAGCCGTGTGGGGCGCGACCGGTTTGGGCGTATCCACTGGCCACGACGATCTGGCGGCTGGCTTCATGCAAAGTGTTTTCATCGACGGCCAGACGAATTTGGGTTTATCGACACTATCGGGTAAACTAAGCCTGGTAGCCAACAACCCAGCGCATCTCGATTTGGTTGACACGTTTACGCTCCTGGGCGATCCGGCCACGCGAATAAATCTCACGCTCGTGCCCTGGCCGCACTCCATCTATCTGCCGTCAATCCAGCGGTAACCAAAGGGGGAACTCATGCGCACACTTAAATACTTCTGCCTCGTCCTGGGACTGCTTCTGGTGATGGCGGCGATGCTGGGATCGGCGCCGAACACAGCCATCGCGACGCAATTATTGGGC
>JBOGUH010000177.1:0-3648 GCA_050695975.1 Anaerolineae bacterium | reverse complement strand
GGCGGCGAGTCTGGCGCCAGTCGTCGGGGAACCGCCCGTGCCACGTGACCACGTTGTCCACAATTTGGTTTACGGTGGCGTCAGGCGGGAAATAGGTCTGGGTGGTTGCAACCAGCGTGGGTACGTCTGACTCGAAAAAGGCCAGGGCGTACATCCTGGCGTAAAACGCGCTGGCTTCGACAGCCGGGCCGCTGTTCGTTACCCTGGCAAAATACATGGCGCGCCGGCCGGCCTGGTCGGGCAAACCGGGGGCAATCAGGCCGAACAGCTCCGTTTCCAATTGGGCGTCTATCGACCAGACGCCCTCGGGGTTGAGGGCCGCACTGCCCGTGTCGGGCGGGAGGATGCCCTCGTCCATCAGTTGCCGGGCCTTAAGAGTGGAGACCCAAATATCATGGTTGAGATGGTCGACCCACTCGTCGCGGATGTGTGTGTACGCGGGGTCAAGGCCATGGGTTTCCAGAATGTGCAGGTCGACCCACTCGATGGCCGTATCGTCATCTGTAGACCATTGATCAAGCAAAACCAATTCAATCGAATCGGCCGGGCTGGGTTCATCCAGATATTTTCCCTCGTGGACGAGGCCGGTGTGATTGGCGACCATGATGGCTTGCCAGGCCCCATGCACTTTGTCGAAGTAAACGTCGGCGGGCAAGTGGAGGATGGTCCCCGATGAAGCCGGCGCCGGAGTGCACGCGGTTACGAGCAGCGCTATCAACAGGTTCACGCACAGAATCTTCAGCATATCGCGCTCCGCAAGTCGATGATCGGGTTCGGTAGTTGTGGATTATGATATAAGCAGGCCGAACTGACAACGTAGACCTGCCAGGTCTAAACAGGAGGTATGCAATGAAAGCGCTCTGGCTCTGGATCGCGATCTTGGCTATGGCGGTAGGCTGCGGAGGTGGCGCCGTGAGCGGACTCATCGCGAACGCCGGCGCGGACTTCTCGGTCGCCGTCGGCGAGGCGCCGAAGTTCGACGGCTGCGCCTCGACAGGCCGCATCGTCAATTACAAGTGGACGATCGTCACCGCGCCGAGCGGGATGGCAAAAGACGCGGGCAAAGTTCTGCGCGAGGTAGATCCCAACTGCTCCTTCACGCTTGAGTCCGAGATGGGCTTACAAGAAGCGGGCGAGTGGGTGATCCAGCTGGAAGTGCGCGATGCGAGCGGCAGCACAGCGACAGATACCGTGAGCGTCACCGTCAATCCGTGATGCTCATCGTCGAACTTCTTTACGCGCTCGCCATCGTGGGACTGGCCGTCTATGGCTTCAACAGCCTGTATCTGGTCTGGCTCTATCACCGCGTCAGACGATCTCCAGTTGCCGAGCCGGCCCCGCCGCAAGCGTGGCCGCGGGTCACCGTCCAACTGCCGATCTACAACGAGCGCGAGACGATCGAGCGGCTGCTCGACGCAGTCGCCGCGTTCGATTATCCGCGCGACAGGTTGCAAATCCAGGTTCTGGACGACTCGACGGACGATACCACCGAACGGGTTGCGCACGAGATCGATCGGCTGCGGCAAGCCGGGTTGGAGATCGTCCACTGCCGCCGGGCAGATCGGGCCGGCTTCAAAGCTGGGGCGCTGGCCGCTGCATTGAAAGAGGCGTCCGGCGATCTGATCGCCATCTTCGACGCCGATTTCGTTCCCCCGCCCGATTTCCTGCTGCGGGCGGCGCCGTGGTTCGTCGGGGAGCGAGTCGGGTGTGTGCAGGCGCGCTGGGATCACCTCAATCGTAATTATTCGCGGCTGACTCGCGCGCAGGCGCTGGGCATCGATGGGCATTTTGTCGTCGAGCAGACCGCACGCAGCCGCAGCGGTCTGTTTTTGAATTTCAACGGCACGGCCGGCGTGTGGCGCAAAGCGTGTATCGTCGATGCTGGGGGCTGGCAGAGCGACACATTGACTGAAGACCTCGACCTGAGCTACCGCGCTCAACTGCATGGCTGGCAGTTTGTCTACCTTCCAGACGTGGCCGTGCCGGCTGAACTCCCCGTCCAGATGGACGCGTATAAACGCCAGCAGGCGCGCTGGGCGAAAGGCACGCTGCAGACCGCACGCAAGCTGATCGGGCCGCTGCTGCGATCCGATCAGCCGTTGCGCGTCAAGATCGAAGGGGCGCTGCATCTCACCGGCTACATGGTGCATCCGCTCATCCTGGTGCTGGCGTTGATCTCGCCCTTGATGGCCGCCTTTGCGCCGGACAGCGACATGCTGCGGCTCGCGCCGTGGCTGATGCTCGCCGCGTCGGGGCCGCCAGCAATGTATTTGGTGTCGCGCACGCCGGGTGGGCCGAGCCTGGCTCAACGCCTGCGCCTGCTGCCGTGGATGATCGTGATGGGTATGGGGCTGTCGTTAAACAACGGCCGCGCCGCGCTGGCGGGACTGTTCGGGCATACGCGCGGCGCGTTCTTGCGCACGCCGAAGTTCGCCGTGTCGTCCATTTCGGAACGCTGGGAGTCGAGTATGTATGCCCTGCCGCGCGATCGATGGGTATGGGCCGAGCTGGCGCTGAGCCTGCTGTCGCTGGGCGGCATCGCCGCCGCCGGAGCGCGTGGCGACTGGGGATTCCTACCCTGGCTGTCTATCTACGTGTTGGGTTTCGGTGGTGTGGCCTGGTCGAGCGTCAGGCAGTCGATGCAGCGGAGCGCCGCGCTAACCGCTTCACTGCGCTCACTGCGCCTGCCGAGAGCAATAACGCATACAGCGGCAAGTATTCAACCTGCCGAACCTCGTACGTCTCGCGCAGATTGAGCGGATCGAGGTAGGTCAGGTACGACAGCGCGACCGCCGCGCTGAAGTACAACCAGGCTACAATTTGAAGCTGGACAAGTCTCGTAGTAGCGACTTGGCCATGTCCGACGCTGCGCGTCGGTGGCCCGCTAGGCGCAGTCGCGCCAGATACGGAGGGTTTCACGACTGAAGTCGTGACTACCTGAAAGGGCAGCACGGCGATCAGCGGGATGAGGTACCACGGGTTGATCGTCGTGGCGAAGAGGACGTACGCGCCGAGCGGCAGCAGCGCGAGCCGAAGTAGCGCCTGCATATCTAAAACGCGCTTTGCCTTGAATGCCACCCCGATCACGGCGACGACCAGCGCCGCCAACACGATCCAGCGTGCGACCTGTCCACCCGCGCCCGCCAGTTCGATCGGCGCCGCGCCGGGTGTCTGCACGCCGGTCAGCGCCACTTCCAGCCAATGGAACAATCCGCCGTTGAAGTTCCAGCGCGACAGGTAGATGCGCGTCGCGCCGAAGACGCCCGTCCCGGCGAGTTCTGCGTCAAGCCCAAGCCCCGCGCCCGAATACGCGGCGATGCCCGCGGCGACGACCGCCGCGTAAACCAACGTCCGCTTCCAGCCCCAGCGCCACATCAGAACCGGCGCGAGCAGCGCCGGGATCGGCTTGACCAGCGTCGCCAGGCCGAGCAGGATCGCGCTGGCTGTGTACGTGCGACGCACCTCGAAGGTGCGTCGCACGTCTTTGCTGAACAGCCACAGCGATGCCATCATCAACATCGTCATCAGCGCATCGACGTGCGCGCCGTGCGCCACTTCGACGATCGCCAACGGATTCCACAAGTGGATCATCGCGTGGGCGGCAGGCAGACCGATGCGCCGCAGCGTCAGCGTGAGGAACAGCCCGCT
>JBOGUH010000176.1:0-2664 GCA_050695975.1 Anaerolineae bacterium | reverse complement strand
TTGTCGGCACGGGGACGAGGAAGGCCGCGGCGACCTCCGTCGTCGTCAGGCCACCCAAGGTGTGCAGGGTGAGCACGATCTGCTGTTCCAGCGGCAAGGCCGGGTGACAGCAGGTGAAGATCAGTTTGAGGCGCTCGTCGAGGATTTCGCCTACGTCGTCGAAGTTCTCGGTCACAGCCAGTTGCGCGGGCGGCAGGGTTTCGAGTTCCTGGGGTTCAACGGCATCGGAGCGGCTCCGGCGTATGCGGTCAATCGCTTTGCGGCGCGCGGTGGTCGTGAGCCACGCGCCGGGTTTATGCGGCACGCCCTCCCGCTCCCAATGCTCGACGGCCGCCAGGAAGGCGTCTTGCAGCGCTTCCTCGGCCAGTTCCAAATCGCCCAGCCAGCCGATGAGGGTGGCGAGGAGCTGGCCGTACTCCTGGCGGTAAACACGTTCGAGGAAGTGGCGCGTGGAGTCGGTCAAAGAGCTGAATGGAAAACAGCTCGTAGTGGCGACTCTGCGAAGCGCCCCTGTGGGTCAGTCGCCACTACGAACCGTTGTACATTGCCAAACTACTGGGCCTGGCTAAAGTCCATCACCGGGCGAACTTCGATGGGGCCGACGCGCGCGCCCGGGCACTTGGCCGCCCACTCGATGGCATCGTCGAGGTTCTTGCAATCGAGCAGGTAGTAGCCGCCGAGCTGTTCTTTGGTCTCTGCAAAGGGGCCGTGGGTGGTGACCTTCTTGCCATTCTGCACACGCACCGTGGTGGCCGCCGAGGTGGGATGCAGCGCCTCACCCGCAAGCATGACGCCGGCCTTTTGCATGGCATCGGTGTAGGCATTGTATTCGCCCATCCAGGCGTCCATTTCTTCTTTGGTCGCGCTGGCGTCGGCCTTCTCGTCGCTGTAGATAAGCAGTAAGTATTGCATGGCTGTGCTCCTTGTGTGTGTTGGGTGGCTCATTCCACCCGTCTACTATACCGACGCAGTAGATGGCTCAGAATCGACAACTTCGAGGACGAGTTTTCGAATATTTCAGAGTTTATGTCGAACGCGGTATAACCGCACGATCCATAACACGTAGACAATGAGCACACCTAATACTGCGATCTGGATGGCGGACGCACTCATGTTAGTTTCACCTGATATGAGACGCGTAAAATCCACCAGATCCACTTGTGTCGGGTACGGCTGATCTGCGACGTCGATTCTGAAAGCCTGCAGTACTTGAAGTGGCATGTCAAGGACAAACACTACCGCCAGTATGGCTGTTAGGCGACGAGCCGCTGAGTTCTTGACTCTTGTTCTCCGCAGGAGTAACACAGCGATAGCTACGGCTTGTGTGAAGAGTACGCCGCCTGCCGCAGTCAGCAGATTGCCCCATGTGGACAGTTGGTTGTGATCATAGGTATTGCAACCGAGGCAGAAGCCGCCACTGGGATAACGTTCGTACAAATGATAAGTGGCTGCTCGGTCGCCGAGTAGTTGGGCGAAGACGGTATGGCCGATCTCGTGAACATTGATCATGAATAAGAAAGCCAGCGGCATGAAAGCGATGAGTGGAAGACCGCGCGACCACTTGTTCATGGGATGATGACAAACAGTGAGTTTACACATGATAGTATACATCGAATGCGCGCACGCGAATAGGATGCGAAACGATACGAGTTGCCCGCAGTGACTATTGTTCCCGACTATCGCGTTTTCGATCTGCGCGGCTCGCATCGCAACATCGGCCGCGAGATGGGCCGGGCCAACCCGCGCTTCAGGGTGCTGCCCTGGTGGCCACCCCCGCCGGCGCGCGATTTCGCGCTGGCCTGCGCCGCGATCGCCGGTGACACCCACCCGCCGATCCTTGACGAATATCGCGGTTACGCCGAGGCGCAGTCGATCGAATACGAGGATCTCCTGCAGGGCATCTGCCGGACGTCGCTGCGCCAGCGTGCGGTCGGCGGCTGCACCTCGTTTGCCGTGCGCCGCGGCGGACGAGTGGTGGTCGGCCGCAATTACGATTTCCGCTCGATTCAGACCACGCGCCTGCGCATCCGCCTGGCGCCCGACGCCGCGCTGCCCAGTCTCGGCATGCAAGGCAGCGTTCCGGGCGGCCGCAACGATGGCGTCAACGCGCACGGCCTGTTCGTTTCGCTGCATGTGGTCATGGCGGACGATCCGGATCGGCGCGTGCCGGGTATTCCCTTTCACCTCGTGCCGCGCATCCTGCTTGAAACCTGCCGCAGCGTCGATGCCGCGCTCGACACCATTACGCGCATCCCCCACCTCAACCCGTTCAATTACCTGCTGGCCGACCCGACTCGCTTCGTCGCCGTTGAGGCGCATCCCGCGCGCCTGCGCGTCGTCGAACCGGAAGGCGATCACCTTGTAGTGACTAACCACTATCGACACCCCGATATGCTCGCGCTGCAAGGCCGCCGCGACGCGATGGGATCGAAAGGCCGGGCCGATCGGGTTGTGGAGATGATCGGGGCGCAGGAAGATGTCGAATCGATCCTGCGCGATCACGTTGCGCCGCTGTGCGAGCATCGCCCGCACCATAGCACCCTGTGGTCAGTCGTCGCCGATCTCAGCGCGCGCCACATCGCATACGCGCCGGGTACGCCGTGCCGCGCCCCATTTCAGCCGGCTGCCTGGCCTTCAATCTAACTCCCTTCTAGTGCCTTGACC
>JBOGUH010000175.1:0-7746 GCA_050695975.1 Anaerolineae bacterium | reverse complement strand
GACTCGCGCGCTGCATCGACGATCGATCGTCTGGGCGATTGTCGCGGCTGTCCCGTTCGGGTTGATGATCCAGGCCGGTCACACGCCGACCTTCGTCCTGCTGGCGTTGGGCGCCGGCATTGTCGTCGTATTCGAAGCCGTGCGACCCGCGGTGTTTTTCACCGCAGAGAACGCAGAGAGCGCAAAGATTCCGAATGTCTCAGCGTTCTCCGCGCGCTCCGCGGTAGATCAGGCAGCTGCGAGCGCATTGGCGCGCGATTGGAGGAAGATCAATGCGCGATCAGCCATCGCCGCGCTGGGGCTGTTCGGGTTGACGGCGCTCGTCGGCGTGGCGTTGGCAGCGGTCCAAATCCTGCCGGCGCTGACATTCGTCGAGAACTCGGCGCGGGTGGCAGGCGTCTCCGCCGAGTTCGCGTCGCGATTCTCGCTGCCGCCGCTCCACCTGCTGCAGATGCTGATCCCCGATTTCTTCGGCGAGCCTGTCCAGGCAGGCTACTGGAGCGTGCCGGTCTTTGAGGAGTACATCTACTACGTCGGTGTGCCGACGCTGATCCTGGCGACCCTGTCGATCTTCACGCGTGACGCGCGCGCCCGCTTCTTCGTCGCATTCGGCGTGTTTGGCTTGATCGTCGCGCTGGGGCCGGATGGCGTTGTCTATACCATCCTGTATCGCTTCGTCCCGTTGTTCGATCTACTGCGCGCGCCGGCGCGGGCCGGCCTGTGGACAATCTTCTCATTCGCCGCCGCAGCCGGTTTGTGCCTCAGCGCCATACAGACGTCAGGCGTCGATGCGGCGAAGCGCATCTTATCGAAGTGGTCGCGCTGGCCCATCGCCGTTGGGGTCGGAGCGGGGTTGATTGGGGCAGGAATTGCGTATGCGCAATTTGCCTCATCTGCTTCTGCTCCCGACAGCGGTCGGTTTTATCACCTCGCCGGCGACATGCTCGTGTTCGTGCTGCTGTGCGCTGCTGCCTCGGCGCTGATCCGGGCGTGGTCGGCGCGGATCGATCGGGCTCATGTCTGGGCCGCATCACTCGCCGCGCTGCTGCTGATTGATCTGGGCGTGTATCATGTCAACCTGGTGCAAATGGTTCCGTCGACGCGCGGCGCGCCGTACGCGGCAGCCGATCGCGCATTGGGCGATCGACTCAAGGAGCACCGCTTGATCTGGGTGTACGCCGACCTGTTCGAATTGAACCTCGGCATGGACTTCGGCCAGTACAACGTGTACGGCTACGACTCGCTGATCACCGCGCGTTTGCAAGCGCTGGTCGATCGCGCCTCCGATCTGTCTTCGCCGATTTACGACATGCTCAACGTGCGCTACGTGATCGCTGAGCCGCCGCTCGTGGAAAAAGTCGAGCGTGTGGGCGAAGCGGACGGCTTCACGTTTTACGAACGCCCCGCGAAACGCATTGCGCCGCGCGCCTGGATCGTCCGCGCGATCGAGTCCGTCGCCGATGACGAGGCCGCGTTGGATCGCGTCGCCGCCGATTTCGATCCGCAGGTGGCTGCGGTTGTCGTCGGCGCGGCGCCGTGCACAGTCGAGGCACAGGTTGGGGCGGATAGCGTGTCGATCGTGCGCTACGAGCCGAATCGGATCGAGGCGCGGGTCGAGACCGGCGCGGCAGGGCTGCTCGTGTTCAGCGAGATCGACTATCCAGGCTGGGCCGCGTCGATCGACGGCGCGCCGGCTGCGATCCACCGCGTCGATTACGGATTGCGCGGTGTGTGCCTGCCGCAAGGATCGCACGGCGTGACGCTGGTCTACGATCCGCCGGAGTTGAAGGTGGGTGTGGTGGTGTCGCTGGCGGCAATCAGTCTGATCGTCCTGTCGGGCGTTGCATTGATCAGACCGCGAAAATTATCTCGGCAGAATTGACCACGGAGGATCAGGCATGTCCAAATTGTCCGATCAAGACTATCTCCTGACTGATCAATACCGGAACGCCTCGAACCTGAACGCGCGAATTCAACTTCACGCCCGCTTCAGCACGAACAAATATGGCTGGATGCCGTGGGTGTTCGATCAACTCGATCTGCCTCCGTGCTGCCGGGTGCTCGAATTGGGCTGCGGGCCGGGCGAGTTGTGGCTCAAGAACATGCAGCGCATCCCCGAGGGCTGGGACATCACACTGTCCGATTTCTCGGCCGGGATGCTCGAAGAAGCGAGGCGTAACCTGAGCAGCAGCCCGCGCCCGTTTCGATTTGAAGTGATCGACGCGCAGTCGATCCCGTTCGAAGACGAGCAATTCGACGCGGTGATCGCGAATCACATGCTGTATCACGTACCCGATCGACCGAAGGCATTCGCCGAGATTCGGCGTGTGTTAAAGCGCGGCGGGCGGTTTTACGCGACGACCAACGGGCGGACGCATTTGCAAGAAATGGATGAGCTGGCACAGCGAGCCGGCTTCCCCGGCGCGAAAATGACCAGGTCTCAGGCGAACCCTTTCCGGTTGGAGAACGGCCTTGCCGAGAGGTTGTTTGCATTGACTGGATTTCGACTTCCGATTAGAATGTCTCGCGTCCCGTCGATACGCACGTTCAATGTTGGGTCGGCAGTTGTACTGCCGACCGGTCCGCCACAGTGCAACCCTTCGACCCTTCGACTACGCTCAGGGCAGGCTGCGGCGGACACTGCGAATTTTCGACTAAGGAGGCATCATGGCGACTACTGCAAATTTCGTCGGCCGGCCGGCCGTCGTCGCGCGTCAACCCTGGCTGCGCAGTCCCAAGTGGGATCTATCGTTCCTCATCTTCAGCGTCCTCATCGCCTTTGTCCCGTACTCGGTCTACGTCGTTTTCGGCGGACAGGCGCTTCAGACGGCCGAAGTCAAAGGCACCGACGCCTACAACGCCCGCCTGCTGGTCAACAACCTGGTGGCGATCTTCATCGGCGGCCCGCACATGTACGCCACGTTCACCCGCACGATCATGGACCGCGACTTCCTGCGCAAGCGCTTCTGGTTCATCGCCTCGTCGATCCTGGTGCCGATCACCGTCTTCGCCATGGCCGTCCTGTCGTACCAGACGTACGTGTGGCTGCTGTCGATCTTCTTCGCGATGGCGTCGATTCACGCGCTGCATCAGCTGGTCTGGCTGTCCGAGGCCTACAACCGCAAGGCCGGCTTCAACACCTCGCTCATCGCGCGCGGCATCGACTACGGCGTGGTGCTGACCAGCCTGTATCCGATCGCGATGTGGAAGATGGTTCAGGGCAACTTCAAGATCGGTCCGGTGGCGCTGAAGTACAACGAGATCCTCGCCGGCTGGTGGTGGCTGGCCTACCTGACCTTCGCCGTCTTCTTCGTGATGCTGGCCGCCTTCATCGGCAAGACCATTCTGGAAATCCGCGCCGGCCAGTTCAACCTGCCCAAGACGCTGTTGATCGGCTTCACCGTGACGTTGATGTTCTGGACGCCGCTGTTCCCAAACATGGATACGGCCTTCCAGGGCGTCAACACCTGGCACTCGTTCCAGTACCTGGCGCTGACCTGGTACGCCAACCGGCTGCGCGAGCAGCGCACCGGCAAGCGCATCGGCTTCCTGCACGTCCTGTCGCGGATCGTGCAGAACGCGAAGCAGGCAGCCAGCGAAGCCAGCACGGGCATCGCCGGCTACGTGCGCCACTTCGGGCTGAACATCGCCAGCGGGCTGCGCAAGGTCGATAAGGACACCGGCTGGAGCACGTTCTACATGCTGTGCATGGCGATGCTGCCGATCTCCGGCATCTTGATCATCAGCGCGGGCGCGCTGTGGCCCAATCTGCACGGCCACCTACCCGGCGCCGACGAAGCCTACACTTACATGGGCATCTTGTCCGTCCTGCTGGTGCACTACGTCCACGACGCGCTGTTGTTCACGGACTACGATGCAATCGTGGAATAGGCCCTCATGTCCTTGCTCATGCCGAGTCCGTCCCATCCCACTCCGCTTCGCGTCGGGGACGTACCGCGGGGAGGTTTTGCGCTGACCCGGCATAGAGGCGGCGAGTCGGTGCGAAGCCTCCCCGTGGGACGGACTCGCCGCGAGCAACAGGCCCCTGCGTGGTTTTCGCGGGGGCTTCCTTATTTGATGTGTTATCATGGCGACTATGCGCCTCCAACTTCTATTTATTGCACTGATAGCGATTGCGATCGTAGCCTGCTCGCCCACGAACCCATCCCCCGCGTCCATCTCCTCTCCATCGGTCGGGGAAACGCCGCTCGCGTCTGTGCCCCCTCCAACCTCCAACCTCCAACCTCCAATCTCCACACCGACTCCAACGCCAGTCGCCAAACCCAACGTCGGCGTACAAGGCCAGTTCATCGATCCACGCTATGGCGATGCCACGGTCGCCTGGGCAGCCGGCCTGGGCGTGGGCTGGATCAAACAACAGGTCGACTGGAACACGATCGAAGTTGCGCCGGGCGAATATCGCTGGGATGAAATGGATCACTTCGTCGATCAAGCGGAGTCATACGGATTGAAGATCCTGCTGGGTGTGGCGCGCGCGCCCGGATTCAGTCGATCGGCGCCGGTCGAAGAGGACGGGCCGCCGAACGACTTCGCCCTCTTCAATCGGTTCATGCTGGCGCTGTCATCGCGCTATCGCGGCCGGGTCGCTGCGTATGAATTGTGGAACGAGCCCAACCTCCGGCGCGAGTGGCGTGGCCACGAACTCAGCGCCGAGAAATTCGTCGAGTTCATTCAAGAGGGAGCGAGCGGGGTACGTCAAGGCGATCCGGCCGCTATCCTCATCAGCGGCGCGCCTGGCCCTACCGGCATCGACGACAAAGTCAACGCGATCGACGACCGCGTCTACCTGCAAGCGATGCTCGCCGCCGGGGTAGGCGACTGGGTCGACGCCGTCGGCGCGCACCCGTACGCCGCGGCCAACCCCCCCGACGAGCGCTTCGCCGACGCGACGCACCATACGCCCGGCTTCAACAACCACCCGAGTTTCTTCTTCCTCGACACGCTCGAAGACTATCGCGCCATCCTGACCGAAGCCGGCATCGACAAACCGATCTGGATTACCGAGTTCGGCTGGCCGTCGATTGATAGTTTTGGCGAGGTCAAAACGCCGGGCTGGGATTACGCGCGTGAGGTCAGCGAAGCGGATCAGGCCGCCTACCTCGTGCGCGCCATCCAACTCCGCCGTGAGCGCGTCTGGCTGGGGCCGATGTTCGTGTGGAATCTCAACGTGGCGTGGCTGTTCGGGCCGGAACGGCCTGAGTCGGCGTACGGATTGATCCGTCCCGACGGCTCGCTGCGCCCCGCTTACGAACGATTGCGCAATTCCGGTGAGTAGCGCTAACCCCGAAGCAGATTGACATTTTCCCCGGCGAATCCTACAATCCACCCATATACTCACACACTCCCATACACCCATACTCACATTCGACGCCGCCAGGATACACCTATGACCACCCGCATCCTCATCGTCGAACCCGACGAAGCCTTCGCCGCGCTGCTGAAGCAGGGTCTGCAAGCCGATCGCGAATATCGGGTGGTCGCCGTATCCGACGGCCCGTCGGCGCTGGCGGCGCTCCAGTCCAACGTGTTTGATCTGGTCATCGTCGATGTTGGGATGACGGCGCCTGAACCCAGGCTCATGCTGCGCGCGATCCGCAGCATTCGCGCCGAGCTGCCGATCATGATCATCCCGATCGACGGCGATATCGTCCCGCAAGAGCTCGTGCCGTTCGACATTCGCGGCATCCTGACCAAGCCCTTCGTGCTGCCCGATCTGCCCGTCCGCGTGGCCGAAGCGCTGGGCCGCCCGCTGCCCGTCCGCACACCGATGCCGGTGACCTCCGCGCCAGTGAGCAAAGGCCGCCCGCGCGCGCTGTCACGTATCACGCTAACCATAGACGATCCGCGTGTGATGGATGCTCTGCGCGCGTTGGCCGAATCGCTCAATGCTGAGGCTGTGCTGCTCACGGACGGCAATGCGCTCGCTGCTCAGGTCGGCCCGCTCGGTCGATCCGGCGCGGAGACTCTCGCGGGGCGCATCCTCCAGTCGCGTTCAGCTACGGCGCAGTCGTCTTGGATCACGGCCGGCAACGAGCAAGTGCGCTTTGGTCAGTCGATCTCGGACAGCGGCGAGCATTTGTTGTATTCCATCGATGTCGCCGAAGGCATCGTGCTGACTGTCGCCGTGCTGCCTGACGCCTCGCTGCGCATCATTCGCGCCCAGGCCCGGCAGACGGCGGAGACACTGCTCGCGTTAGGTAAGTGAGCACCCTGTGAGGACATTATGGCTCGCAAGAAACTAATTCTCATCGATGGTCATTCCCTCGCCTACCGCGCCTTCTACGGCCTGCCGTTGTACGACCAGCGCGGCAAAGTCGCCTTCTCCACCTCCAAAGGCGAATACACCAACGCGGTGTACGGCTTCGCCAACACGCTGATCAAAACCTGGAACGAAGAGAAGCCGGACTACATCGCCGTCGCGTTCGACCTGGGCCGCACCTTCCGCGACGATCGCTACGCCGGCTACAAAGCCACGCGGGCCAAGATGCCCGACGAACTCACGCCGCAGATCGATCGCATCGTGCAGCTGGTCGAAGCGTTCGACATCCCGGCGGTGACTGCTGAGAGCTACGAGGCCGACGACATCCTGGGCACGCTGGCCAAACGCGCCGCCGCCGACGGCCTCGACGTGCTGATCGTCACCGGCGACACCGACGCCTTTCAGCTGATCGACAAACGTGTGCGCGTGCTCACCTCGGGCCGGCAGTTCGGCGACACGTCGATCTACGACGAGACGGCGATCAAAGCACGCTACGGCCTTAAGCCCGTTCAACTGATCGACTTCAAAGCGCTCAAAGGCGACACCAGCGACAACGTCCCCGGCGTCAAGGGCATCGGCGAGAAGACCGCGCAGGCGCTGCTGCAAAAGTACGGCACGCTCGAAGGCATCTACAAGAATCTGGCTAAAGTCGAACCGGCCCGCGCCCAAACCGCACTCGAAGCCGGCCGCGACATAGCCTTCCTCAGCAAAGACCTCGTCACCATTCGCCGCGATGTGCCGATCAAGTTGAAGTGGGACGCGTGCGCCGTCCAGACATACGACCGCGGCAAAGTCGAGGCGCTGTTCGACATTTTGGAATTCCGCTCTATCCGCAACCGGCTGCCCGAAGGCGGCACGGCTGTAGGGGCGACCCTTGCCGGTCGCCCGGCGATCGCCGGCAAACAGATATCGATGTTCGCTGAGGAAACAATCACCGATACGGCCACTGCGCCGAAGCGACCATCCGTCACGCAGACGATAATCGTTCAGGACGAAGCCGCGCTGCGATCTCTAATCTCCAAACTCCAAAAGGCCAAGATCATTTCGTTTGACACCGAATCCACCTCGACCGATCCGCTGCGCGCATCGCTCGTCGGCGTTGCGCTCGCCGTCAAAGAAGGCGAGGGCTACTACATCCCCGTCGGCCATATCCAACCAGCCGACCAGCCAACTAATAACCAGTTACCTCTCCAGAAAGTCGTCCAATCTCTAAAGCCGACATTGGAGAATAGTAATTTGCCAAAGGTCGCCCACAACGCCAAATACGACATGGCGATGCTGCGGCAAGTCGGCATCGACGTGCAGGGCGTGGCCTTCGACACGATGCTGGCCGAATTCCTGATCGACCCCAGCGCGCGGCTCGGTCTGAAAGCGCTGGCCAAATCGCGCCTGGGCATCGAGATGACTGAGATCGCCGAACTGATCGGAACCGGCAAGAAACAGATCACAATGGATCAGGTGCCGAT
>JBOGUH010000174.1:0-3831 GCA_050695975.1 Anaerolineae bacterium | reverse complement strand
GGCCAAGCCGATCCTCGCCGCGGTCAACGGCCTGGCTGCCGGCGCGGGCGCAGTCATCGCGCTGGCCAGCGACCTACGGATCGTCGCCGAAGACGCGAAGTTTGTCTTCCTCTTCACGCGGGTCGGGTTGACCGGCGCGGACATGGGCGCGGCGTTTCTTCTCCCTCGTGTTGTTGGACAAGGTCGGGCGCTGGAACTGCTCATGCTCGGCGACGACATCGACGCGCGGGCAGCCGAACGCTACGGCCTGGCGAACCGCGTCGTGCCGAATGAGCAAGTTCTGTCGGCTGCGCGCGAGTGGGCCGAGCGTCTCGCCGCCGGGCCGGCTTTTTCCATCGGTATGACGAAGATCATGGTGAACAACGAGTGGAACATGGACGTGGTTTCTGCCGTCGAGGCCGAAGCGCAGGCCCAGGCGCTGATGATGATGGGCGAAGATCACCGCACGTTTTACGAGGCGTTCAAAGAGAAGCGGAAGCCGGAGTTCAAAGGAAGGTAGAGTTAGAGGTTGGAAGTTGGAAGCTGGAGGTTGGAGGTTAGAGATTGGAGGTTGGAGTATGGGAGTCAAGACTGTCGTTAATCCTGAATCTTTCGTAAAGCCTTCGGGTTATGTGAACGGTATCCTCATTGAAGGCGGGCGACTGCTGTTCCTCGCCGGGCAGACGGGCATGGACGGCGCCGGCCAGATCGCCGCGCCGGGCGACCTGGTGGCCCAATTCACACAGGCCCTCGCCAATTTGAGAGTCGTCATCGAAGAAGCGGGGGGCGCGATGACCGACATCGTCAAGCTCACCCTCTTCGTCACCGACAAGGCGACGTATCGCGCGAACCTCAAACCGATCGGTGAAGTGTACCGATCGTTCTTCGGGCATTACTATCCGGCGATGACGCTGGTCGAGGTGAAGAGTCTGTTCGATGATGCGGCGATGATCGAGATTGATGGGATGGCAGTAATTGGGTAGACGAAGTGATGTATACTCTGTGAGGACAGGAGGACAAGTATGCTAACCGAGACACGTTATGAACCCATCGTCCTGGATGACCAGGGGCGGCCCATTATCGCCGGGACGACGATGAAAGTTGCTGAGTACGAGCGTCTGCGCGCTGCCAGCCGGCCATCGCCGCTGATCGAGAAATTGAAGGCTAGAGGGCTGATCCAGTGACCGTTCGATTGTATATGGACGAGCACGTGCCGCGCGCCATCACCGCTGCTTTGCGGGGGCGCGGCGTGGATGTGCTCACCGCTCAAAATGCTCGATAAATTCAAACAGCTGCTCATTGGCCCCCCGTTACCGACTTATAAACTTGCCGACACGCGATTGAACAAAGTTCGCGCGCTGGCGGCATTTTCCCCGGACGCGCTCTCGTCCATCGCCTACGCCAACCAGGAGATCTATCTCGGCCTGATCGTCGCCGGAAGCGCCGGCCTGTCGCTGGCCTGGCCGATCGGGCTGGCGATCACCGGGCTGCTGATCATCGTCGCCCTCTCCTATTTTCAAACGATCCAAGGCTATCCGTCCGGCGGCGGATCATACATCGTGGCCCGCGCCAATCTGGGAACACTGGCCGGGCTGGTCGCGGCGACGGCACTGCTCATCGATTACCTGTTGACCGCAGCCGTAAGCCTGACCGCAGGTGTGGCGGCGATCGCGTCAGCTTTCCCTGCGCTGTGGCCGTATCGCGTCGGCCTGGCGTTGATCATACTGGCGATCATCACACTGATCAACCTGCGCGGCCTGCGCGAAACCGGCACGCTGATAGCGATCCCGGTCTATTTATTCCTGGTTGCTTTCTTCTCGATGCTGGCTTACGGGCTTGCCCGATTGGCGATCGACGGGCCAGGATCGCTGATCGCCGCCGCGCCGCCCCCCACTGAGGCTGTGACGACATTTCTGGTGCTGCATACCTTCGCGACCGGCTGCACTGCGCTGACCGGCATCGAGGCCATCAGCAACGGCGTGCCGGCGTTCAAATCACCCGAATCGAGGAACGCGGGCCGAACGCTCATCGTCATGGCTGCCTTGATGGGGCTGCTGTTCGTGGGCAGCATTGGGCTGACGCACGCGCTGGCCGTGGTCGCCGGGCCGGAGGAGACGATCCTATCGGCGCTGGCACGGCGCGTACTGGGCGGCGGGCTGCCTTACCTGGTGGTTCAGGTTTCCACGATGCTGATTTTGGCAGTGGCCGCCAACACCAGTTTCGCCGGTTTCCCCCGCGTGGCGGCGCTACTGGCGCGCGAGGGTTTCCTGCCGCGCCAGCTGACCGCTTTGGGCGATCGGCTGGTGTTCGCCAACGGCATCGTGCTGCTGTCTGCCGCTACCGGCGCGCTGATCATCATCTTTAACGGCGACACCCACGCGCTGGTGCCCCTGTTCGCCATCGGCGCGTTTCTGGCGTTCACGCTCTCGCAATCGGGCATGGTCGTCCACTGGTGGCGCGAACGCGGACGAAACTGGCAGTTGAAAGCATTCATCAACGGCCTGGGAGCATTCGCCACTGGAGCTGCGCTTCTCGTCATCGGCGTCAGCAAGTTTGCCGAGGGGGCGTGGATCACCATCCTGGTGATCCCGATCATCGTGACGGTTCTTTTCCGGATCCGCAACCACTATCGAGAAGTGGGCAAGCAGCTGACGCTGCGTGGACTACCACCCTCGCTCAAACCGTTCCCGATTCCGCGCATCGTGATTCCCATCTCCGGCGTCCATCGTGGGATCGTCGACGCGATTGGTTTTGCCCGCTTGATCTCCAATGACGTAACGGCAGTCTACGTCGAACTAGAGCCCGGAGCCGGGCAGCGCATCCGCGAAACCTGGCAGGACTGGTGGCCGGATGTGCCGCTCGTCATCCTGCCTTCGCCGTACCGATCGATCGTCGGCTGTTTGCTCGAGTTTCTCGACGAGATTGATGAACAGCGTAACGACGGCCAGCTGGCCACGGTCGTCCTGCCCGAATTCGTCCCGGCCAGGTGGTGGCACGCGCTGCTGCACAACCAGACCGCCTGGCTGCTTAAAGCCGCGCTGCTGTATAGCCGGCGCGATCGCGGCTATCAACGCGTGATCATCGATATCCCGTATCACCTCCGGCGCTAAGCCGACACGAGAAGTTGGCAAGGAGATCGGCATATGGACTTCAACCTCACCCCTGCTCAATCCGACATTCAATCCTGCGCCCGATCGTTCGCGCAAAACCGCGTCGCGCCAATCGCGCGCGAGATGGACGAGCGCGGTGAGATGCCGCTGTCGTTGATACAAGAGATGGCTGAACTCGGTTTTCTCGGCGGGCCGCTGCCGAAGGAATACGGCGGGGGCGGCTGGGAGGCCGTCTCGCTGGCGCTGTGCTGCGAAGAACTGGGCCGTGTCGATTCGTCAGTGCGCGGCTTCATGACCGTGCACACCAGCCTGGTCGCGCAGTGCATCCTCCAGTGGGGTACGGAGGACCAAAAGCGCGAATATCTGCCTCGCCTGGCGCGCGGCGAGAGGATCGGCTGCTACTGCCTGACCGAGCCGAACGCCGGGTCGGACGCCGCGAGCATGGAGAGCACGGCGACGCTCGATGGCGACGAGTACATCATCAACGGCGAGAAGATCTGGATCACCAATGGCAGCATTGCGCACGTCGCGATCGTCTTCGCCAACGCCGATCGAACACTCAAGCACAAGGGCATCTGTGCCTTCCTCGTCCCGACCGATACACCCGGCTTCCGGCGCGAGAAAATGGAGGGCAGGGAACTCGGCCATCGCGCTTCGGATCACGCGCACATCCATTTCGAGAACATGCGCGTGCCCCAAACGGCGCTGCTCGGCGCGCGCGGCGAGGGCTTCAGGGTGGCGA
>JBOGUH010000173.1:0-4690 GCA_050695975.1 Anaerolineae bacterium | reverse complement strand
TTCCATTCCTGTTGCAGGAGACGCGCAAAGAGGCGGGCCTGGATCGGATCCAGACGCTCGAAGTCAGCGTCCCGTCGCCGTGGGCGCGATTGTTCCGTTTCGGCAACGTGATCGTTCGCGTGCCCGGATCCGTTTTCCAATTCAACGACATGGCGAATCCCACTGCTGTACAAGGCGAAATCAGTAAGCGCATCGATCAATTCAAGCGCCGCCAGGCCGAAAACGAAGCACGCGGCCGCCGCACGGAACTGAGCGACTGGTTTGCGGTGTACGAACAAATCAAGTCCGGCTACAAACCGCCGGCGAACATTCCGGAATCCAGCGAGCAGAAGACCGATGGCCATTCGTGACATCGTCGTAGTCGATCATCCTGTCCTTCGCAAGAAGGCGAAGAAAATCGAAAAAGTGACGCCTGACATCCGCCGCCTCGTCGACGACATGATCGAAACCATGCGCGCTGCGCCCGGCGTGGGGCTGGCCGCGCCGCAGGTCGGCGTGAACCAGCGCGTCATCGTCGTCGAGTACGCCGAGGACGAGGAGAAAAAAGGCCCGCCCGAAGGGCAAGAGCCCAAGCCGATCAAAAAGAAGTTGTACGCCGTGGTCAATCCTGAGATCACGTATCGTTCCGAGGAGATAGTAGAAGGCGGAGAAGGATGCCTGAGCATACCCGGCTGGATGGGCCTCGTCGAACGGCATCGGAGCATCGAGGTCAAGGGCTTGAATCGCAGCGGCGGCAAGTTCAAACTCAAGGCCGAGGGCTGGTTGGCGCGCATCTTCCAGCACGAGATCGACCATCTCGACGGCGTTCTGTTCGTCGATCGCGTGATGAGTCCCGACAGACTGTGGCGCACGCCGCCCGAAGCCGAACCTGAAAAAGCCCCCGCTGAACGCCTCGTCTGACCTCCCCACCGGCGGGAGCACAGCATCTCACCACGAAGGCACCAAGACTAAGAGCCGGTCCGAAAACCCGTAGCAGCGCATCCTCACACTTGCACCGCGATTCAAGTTGACGACCCGATCTGCCATGCGCGCTCTGTTGTCAGATGCTTGTCGGTGAAAATGTTTGACCGCGCACGACCAGTGTGCTATGCTGGCACGCGATGCGCGAGATTGGAGATCAGAGATTAACGACTTCCAATCTCTTCACCAAGACCCGGAAGGCTCTCTATAGCCAGGACGCGTGAATGACCAATTTCCTAATTCGCAAGGCCGGCCGTTTCGCCGCGATCGTCGGTGGTGGGATCGTCGTCGCGCTGCTGATCTGGGTTGCGGCGAACGTGTTCAACGTGGCGCTGCCGGGAGTGGACACCTCTCCGATCGAAGTCAGACTGATCGCCGCACCGGCGGCGTATGACTGGGTGAGCGAGGCCGCCGAACGTTTCAATGCCGAGGACCGGCGTCTCAACCGGCGGCCGATCACCATTATTGTGATCGGGCAGGATGGGTTGAGTGTCTACGACCAACTCAACTCGACCGGGCTGCGTCCTGCGCCCACAGCCTGGATCGCTGAAGGGATGTTCATGCTCGACCTGACCAACCTGGCCGGGCGGCAGGCTGCCGGCCAGGACGTGTTCGCTGCCGAAGGCATCGTCGCGCTGTCGCAGTTAATGTGGGGGGGCTTCTCCGATCGCATCGCGGTGATCGAGGCCCGCTTCGGCGGGCTGACTTGGTCGGCGCTGCACGATGCGTCGATCGCGGCGCAGGGCTGGCCGGGCTTGGGCGGACAATCCGAGTGGGGTTTCTTCAAGCTGGCGCTGCCCGACCCGCGCAAGAGCGGCGAGGGCCTGGCGGCGCTGCTCTCGGCCGCGGCCGAGTTTCACGGCAAAACCGATTTATCCGCCGCCGACATCAACGATGCGCGGTTTCAAGCGTGGGCCCAAGCGTTGATCGATGCGGTGCCGAACTTCGCCAACCTGGGCTCCGAACCAGGCAATGCGCTGGCCGTGCGCGGCCCCTCGGCCGGTGATGCTGGGATGTTGCTCGAATCGGACTGGCTGAGCGCAGCCGAGGGATTGAGCAAGTGGCAGACGCCAGTCTTTCGATATACATCGTCCGCGATGACCTTCGATTTCCCGTTCGGGGTGTGGATCGGCGCAGGCGCAGTCGAGGCCGAACAGCAGGCGGCGCGCATCTTTTACGAGCATCTTCTCGGCGACGCGCAGCAGCGCCGCGCCGAAGCGTTCGGGCTGCGACCGGCATCGGGTCGCGCGGCGAGCGCAGATGACAGCTTGTTCGCGCGCTGGGCGTCGCTGGGAATCCAGGCCGGACCACCAGCTGCCGCTGCACGTGTTAGCGCCGATGCAGTCCTCGCCGCGCTGCACTGGGTCGAGCGCGCCGCCGGCCAGTGACGGTAGACCTTCCAGGTCTCCTCTTGCTCAAGCCAAGTCCGTCCCACGGGGAGGCTTCGCACTGACTCGGCGTGAGCAGTAGGGGGCGACCTCAGTTACCAAGGAGAGGTTTGATAATGAAACACGATAACGTGAGACGACTGTTTGTCGCAATGCTGGCGCTAATCGTATTCGTCACCGGCTGCGAGGGTGGCGCGACGCTCGGTGGCACACCGCTCGTCGAGCGGCCGGCCAATGCGGTCGAGATTTCGATCGTCTACGCGCCGGAACTCGACCTGTTCATGCCGGGAGTCATCAACGATTTTAACCGCGCCTTCGCCGAAGGACGCAACCCGGTCACCGGCCAGCCTGTGCAATCGGGCGAGCGACCGATCTACGTGACTGGCAAACCCGCATCGAGCGGCACGGTGATGCAGGCGATCGTCAACGCAGTCATTGCGCCGGGCAACGTCAACGTCGAGCGGCCGACGATCTTTGCGCCGTCGGTCAGTCACTGGCTGGCGTTGGCGAATTACCAGTCGGGTCGCGAACTCTTCGACCTGAGCGACAGCCCGCCGACTGCGCTCGCGCCGGTGGTGATGGCCATCTGGGAGTCGCGCCTCAGGGCGATTCAGGCGAAGCACCCTGGCCAGCCGATCGGCTGGGAAGAGCTGCTCGAAGTGCTCAACGATCCAGAAGGCTGGGCCGCGTACGGCATCCCTGGCCGCACGACGGTGTACTACGGCCACACCGATCCGTACATCAGCAGCACCGCTCTCTCGACGCTGATCGCCGAGTTTTACGCCAGCGCCCGATACAACACGAACAACCCCAACCTGCGCCGGCTGACGATCGAGATGGTGAACTTGCCGCAGGTGCAACAAGGTGTGCGCCAGATCGAGCAGCTGATCAAGCATTATTCGGCGCGCACGACCGAGTTCAAAGAGTACATCGCGCAGGGGCCGGAGTATCTCGACTTCGTCGCGCTCGAAGAGAACGACCTGATTTTCATCAACCAGGGCAAGACGGAGTATCAGCCGCCCGAGCGGCTGGTGGCGCTGTATCCAAAGGAAGGCACGTTCTGGCACGAGCACCCCTTCGCCATCCCCGCTGCCGATTGGGTCACGCTTGAGCAGCGAACTGCCGCGAAAGTCTTCACCGAGTACGTTCGCACCCAGTCGGTTCAGGAGAAAATTATGGCGAACGGCTTCCGCCCGGCGACGACCGACGTGCCGATCGGCTACCCGATCAGCGCCGATCTCGGCGTCGATCCGCAGCAGCCGGCGACCGTCCTTGATGTGCCCGATCCGGCGGTGGTCGCGGCGGTGCAGGCCTCCTGGCAGTTCGTCAAGAAGCAGGCCGACGTGTTGCTGCTGGTCGACGTCTCCGGCTCGATGTCGGGCGACAAGATCGATCAGGCTCGACAGGCGGGACTGGCCTTTCTCGATAAGTTGCCAGCGCAGAACCGCGTCGGGTTGATGATCTTCAATCACGCCATCAGTATGCGCGTGCCGCTCGACTCGTTCGAGCGCAACAGCGCGGAGGTGCGCAACGCCATTCAGGGCCTGCAAGCCGATGGCGACACGGCTTTATACGATGCGGTGATCGCTGCCGTGGATAGCCTGTCACAGGATCAGGACAGCGAGCGCATCCGGGCCATCGTCCTGCTCAGCGACGGGCAGGATACCGCCAGCGGCCAATCGCTCAACGACATGGTCAACGCGATCAACGCGCAGCGCGGAGGCAAGAACCCGATCTTGATCGTCCCCGTCGCCTACGGCGAAGATGCCGACATCAACGCGCTGAGTGCTATCGCCCGCACCTCGTCCACGCGCGTGCAGCCTGGCGATCCAGCCCGCATCCAGAATGTGCTAGAGATCATCAGTAGTTACTTCTAGAAGCCTGTGTCGCCCTGCCTCCTGAGGAGTCAGTGAATCGACGAATCAGCGAATGGCGTGCGCCCATTCGCTGATTCGTTTCATCCGTTTACGGGAGCACCCCCGCTGCGCGACCCCCGCCCCTGCGGGGCGAGGGCAGGTGGCAGGCTGCACCGCATGTGTCCACTCCATTTGCCTTGACACCCCTCGGCGCGGCGCGTATACTCTCTGTAGGGCATGCTGGAAAGAAGTGCGACCGGCGGCGACCGTTGTCCCTCCGCCGACGGCGACTCAAATGACCGAACAAACCAAATAATCAGGGGAGTGGCTGATCGCTTCGGGTGGTGGTTCCCATGTTTCGGTACTTACGTGTAAAGAGACAACCTGAGAAGATCGTGCCCGAGCCAGGCAAGCCATCGGCCGACTGGCTGGCGCGAGACTCGAGCCTACCGATGACATTGCGGCAAATCAACGCGCTGCCCGACA
>JBOGUH010000172.1:0-2880 GCA_050695975.1 Anaerolineae bacterium | reverse complement strand
GGTCTGCTCGCCGCCTGGCTGACGACGATCTCGCCCTACTTCGTGTGGTATTCGCAGGAAGCGAAGATGTACACCGAGATCACCGCGCTGGCGCTGGCGGCGATCTACGCGCTGCGCCGCGCCGTCGATAGGCGGCCCGGGCAGCGGACGTGGCCGTGGTGGCTGCTCGTCGTTGCCGCGACGACGTTGGCGATGTACAGCCATATCTTCGCCGCGCTGTTGATCGGCGTCGAAGTGGCGCTGTTCCTGCTGTGGTGGCCGTGGTCGAAGCGGCACTGGCAAGGCGGATTGATTACGCTCGCCGCGCTGACGCTGCCCTATCTGCCATTGGCCACCTGGCAGATCGCGCAAGCGTTCACGCCCGGCAGCCAGGGGTTCACTTTTTATCGCTTCGACGAGATGTTGCGCGTGATGATCGCCGGCTTCGCCAACGGCATACTGCCGTTCGATTACACCCTCAGCGCAGTCGGCATCCGCTGGGACGCGGGCGCAATCGATCCCAATCTATCGCCGGCGTACTGGGGCGCATGGCTGCTGAGCGTGCTGGTCTTCGTTGGCGCGCTGTTGTGGAAGGACGCGCCGGATCGCGCGGGTCGCATCGGGCTGGCGGCGTGGATTCTCCTGCCGGCGGCGGCGATTGCGATCATCTCGCTCAACCGGCCGGTCTTCACCGATCGCTATTTGATCTGGATCGGACCGGCAGTGTACCTGCTGGCGGCGCAGGGTATTGCCGAGTTATGGACATGGCGCAAGGTTATCGGGGGCGCGGCCCTGGCCGCGGTAACGTGCGTCGCGTTGATGAGCCTGTACGCTCAGGCGATCACGCCGTTTAAGGCCGATTTCCGATCGGCGGCGCGCTACGTCGAAGAGCGGTACCAGAACGAGGCGATCGTGTTCCAGATTCCCTACGGCCAGTACCCGTTCGACTATTACTTCGAGCCAGCGTTCCCCATCATCGAAGGGCCTTACACCAACCATCGCAACCCGGACGGCAGTTACCAGCATGACGCGGCATCCTTCGACGCAGTCATGTCAACCCTGTTGAGCGGGCACGCTGTTGTGTGGTGGGTGGCCACCGAGGTCGAAATGTGGGACGATCGCTACCTGCTGGAGGACTGGCTGAATCGCCACGCCCGCGCCGCCGATCGAGTCGACTTCACGCGGGTGACGGTGATCCGGTACGAGCTGAGTCCATGAGCAACCCAATCTATTTCAGCCACTCGTCACATGCGATCTGCTTTCAAATAGCGATCGAACCAGCGCCGAATGTGGTTCAACCGCTCGATGCGCCGGTCGGTGCGCCCGGTGCGCGACAGGCCGTGCGGCTCGTCCGGAAAACGCACCATCTCGGTGTCGACGCCGAGTGTCTTCAAAGCCACAAACACCTGTTCGCCTTGCTCGATGGCGCAGCGCAAGTCCTGTTCGCTGTGGGTGACGAGCGTGGGTGTTTTGGCGTTGCCGATATATTTCATCGGCGACCGGCCCCAGTAGTCTTGGACGTTCTCCCAAGGCGGCTGGTCTCCCAGCTCCTCCTGGAACACCCAGTTGAAGTCGCTGGAGCCCCATAAGCTGATGAAGTTGCTGACACTGCGCTGGGTAACGGCGGCTTTGAAGCGGTCGGTGTGCCCGATGATCCAATTGGTCATGTAACCACCGTAACTGCCGCCGGTCACGCCCATGCGTTTCTTGTCGATGTAGGGTTTCTTGGCGACGAAATCGGTCCAGGCCATCACATCGTCGTAATCGACGGTGCCCCAGGCGTTCCAAATGGCCTTGGCGTGTTCTTCGCCGTAGCCTCGCCCGCCGCGCGGATTGGAGAAGTAGACGACGTATCCTTGCGCAGCCAGGTAGTAAAACTCGTGCATGAACCAATTGCCGTACTGCAGCAGCGGGCCGCCGTGGATTTCGAGGATCGAAGGGTACTTCTTCGCTGGCTTGAAGCCGGGCGGTTTGAGTAGCCAGCCCTGCAGTTTGTTGCCCGCCGCGCCGTCGAACCACACATCCTCGATTTCGCCCAGGTCGATCGAGCGCAGCAGGTTTTGGTTGACGCGGGTCAGCCGGCGCGAACGGCCGGTCGCCATGTCGCGCGCCCAGACCTGGCCGGGATCCATCATCTCGCCGAAGAAGTAGGCAAGGGTTGCCTGGTCTTTATCGAAATTGAACGTCCCGACGACCCCTGTGTCGCCGATGACGGTTTGAAGGTCATCGCCGTTCAGCGATACCGACTTGAGTTCGGTGTTGCCCTGAAGCACGACCTGGAAATAGATCGTCTGCCCATCCTTTGACCACGTCGGCGGCATCATGGCCGGCGAACCCCCGATGTCGTTGAGCGTCCAACTCGACACGTGGAGATCGGATTTCGCTGTCAGACTCTTGGCCTTGCCCTTGCCATCGGCGGGAACCACCCACACGTGATCGTTCTTCCACCAGTCTCCGCGCCCCTCGTGGCCGACGTAGGCGATCCATTTGCCATCCGGCGAAAAACTGGGCAGCCCCTTTGGGCCGAACGGCGTGTCGATCTTGCGCACCTTGCCGCCAGTCGCGGGAATCACGAACAGGTCGATCGCGTCGGGGTTAAGATCGGGGTCTTCGCTGCGGTTGGATATGAACGCAATGAGTTTCCCGTCCGGCGACCAGCACGGCTCCTGCTCGTCGTGCACCTCGCTGTCGGTCAATTGCCTGGCTTTTCCGGTGCGAGCGTTGATCGTCCAGATGTGCCAGCGTTCCTTGGGCAGGAACCCCGCGCCATCCAGCTTGAAGAACACGCGCGTGACGTGGCGCGAGACGACGCCCAGTTTCTTCTTGTGCTCGTCTTCCTCACGCTCGATGGACTCTTGATCCTTCCTGCGAAACTGGCAGACCAGCTGCTTGCCATCCGGC
>JBOGUH010000171.1:0-2980 GCA_050695975.1 Anaerolineae bacterium | reverse complement strand
GGAACGACATGATGTAGTCGTAGGCGATCGAGCCGGTGATGACGACGTTCATGGCACGAACCGCTCTCTCAAAATCACGCCCAGCGCGCGCAGACCGTCTCGAAAGGCGCGGATCTTCTTGCCCTCGGCGACCGTGCGCGGGCTGTACGAGATGGGGATCTCGACGATGCGATGACCGCGCTTGAGCAGCTTGCACGGCAGTTCGAAATCGAGATCGAAGCCGCCGCCGCGCAGGTTTAGCGCGTGGAACACGTCGCGCTTGACCATCTTGGTGCCGACTGCCATGTCGCTCAAGTGTCCACCGAACAACAGGTTGGTGATGGCCGTCAGACCGCGCACGCCGACGTAATTCTTGAAGTATTTGTAGATCGCGCGACCGCCGAGCGTCCGCGAACCGAACACGGCATCGGCGTTGGTTTGGGCAGCCACGTTCATGAACAACGTTAACTCAGCCGGATCGTATTCGAAATCGGCGTCCTGGATGACCGCATAATCGCCGGTCGCCTCGCGGAAGCCGGTTCGCACCGAGGCGCCTTTGCCCAGGTTGCGCTCGTGGAAGATCACTCGAACGTCGGGTGCGTCAATCGACCGCAGCAGCTCGCGCGTGCCGTCGGTCGAGTAGTTGTCGACGATAATGATCTCTTTGCTCCAGCCGTCGATCGGCTCGACGCGACGGACGCGCTCCAGCACCGGCAGCACACTGGCCCGCTCATTATAAACGCACATGACGATCGACAGCCGCTTGGTGCGCGCCGGTGCGACAGCGGGCTTGCGCCCGTTGCCACTTGGCGCCGGCTGGGCGACGGCCAGCGCTTCGACTGCCGAGTTTTTAGAGTTGGGCAAAGAAGTCATGAAATGCGTCCAGCAGGTATTCGACGCGCGCTTCGTCGAGGCCGGGATAGACGCCGACGAAGAAGGCTCCCTTTAGAACGATGTCCGCATTGGGCAAGTCGCCCACCACGCGTCGCTCGATGTCGCGGTAGCCGGGCTGCTGCAGGATGTTGCCTGAAAACAGATAGCGCGTCTCGATGTTGCGGTCTTCCAAGAAGCGCGTGATCTGCTTGCGCGTGAACGGCGCGCCCGGCCGCACGGTGATGGGGAAGGCGAACCAGGCCGGATCGGCCTTGGGGTGGCGCGTCGGCAGGATCAGGTGTTCTTCGTAACGGCGTAAGCTGTTGTAGATCAATTGGAAATGCTTCTTGCGCTTCTCGATGAACGTGGGCAGTTTGTCCATTTGAGCGACGCCGATGGCCGCTTGCATATCCGTCGGCTTGAGATTGTAACCGATCTCGGTGTATAGATAGCGGTGATCATACGGCTCGCCCGCGCCGGGAATCTTCCAATCAAGACGATGACCACATTTGCCGTCCGGTGGGTTCTCGTAGCCGCAGAAGCAGTCGCGGCCCCAATCGCGGATCGAGCGCGCCAGGCGCGCCAGGCGCAGGCTGTTGGTGTAGACCGCCCCACCTTCGCCCATGGTGATGTGGTGCGCCGGATAGAAGCTCAGCGTGGCGAGCTGGCCGAAGGTGCCGACGAGCTTGCCATCGAAGGTGCTGCCCAGCGCGTCGCAGGTGTCTTCGATTAAGAACAAGCTGTATTTGCTGCAGAACGCGACGACCCGGTCCATATCGATCGGGTTGCCCAGCGTGTGCGGCAGGAACAGCGCCCGCGTGCGATCCGATCGCGCTGCCTCCAACTGATCGACGTCGATGTTGTAATGGCCCAGCTGGCAATCGACGAGGACCGGCACCAACCGGTTCTGCACGATGGGCGCGAGCGTCGTGGGGAATGTCACGGCCGGCGTGATCACTTCGTCGCCGGGGCGCAGGCCATTGCGCAGCTGCCGCGCACACAGGGTGGTCACGGCAACCAGGTTCGCCGACGATCCGGAGTTGACCGGGATCACCGCACGCACGCCGAGGAACGCGCCCAGCTTGCGCTCGAACTCCCGACCAAAGCGGCCCAACGTCAACCAGAAGTCCAGCACGGCATCGGTCGCGTTGACCATCTCCTCTTCGTCGAACACGCGCCCGGCGTACTGCACGCGGCTGGCGCCCGGCTCGAACGGCTTGCCGGCGTGTTTCAGCCGATAGTATTCGGCAACTTTCTCGAGTATTTCTCGGCGAAGCGCAGCGGCCGGGTCGGTCTGGTCGTTCGTTATTTGGTCAGTGTGTTGGCTGGTTTGATCAGCCACGTGCGTACCCATTCGATGGTTTCTCGCAGTCCTTCCTCTAAAGTCACCCGCGCACGCCATCCGATCAGCTGTTCGGTTCGATCCACATCCGCCACCTGACGTTCGACTTCGCCCGGCCGCGCCGGCAGCACGCCGACCAGTGGCTTGCCCGATCCGCCCACGATCCGATAAATCGACTCGACCACTCCCCTCACCGACGTGGTTCGTCCCGCGCCGACCTCGATCGTTTCCCCATCAATGTCATCGGCGACGGCTGCTCGCGCTAATGCCTCGACCAGGTCGTCGATATATAACCAATCGCGCTGCTGCGCCCCGTGCGTCATCGGAAAATCATCGCCGCGCAGGGCGGCCGCGATCGCCGACGGAATCAGCGACCTGGCCGGCTGGCCCGGCCCGTAAGTCTGAAACGGCATCACGCCGACGATCGGCCAAGCGTGTGTGCGATGATACATCTGGCAGAACGTCCAGGCTGCCGCTTTCGACGCCGCGTACACGTTCATGGCGTCCCGCTCGCCCGGCGTCCGCGCGACGACGACACGCGCTTTGCCGTCCACCGCGCGGAGCAGGTGGATCGCGCCGTAGACGTTGGCGCGGATGGCCGCGTCGGGCGAGAGAAACGGATCGGTCACGCCCTCGGCGGCCAGATGAAACACCACATCGGGCCGAATCGCCTTCATCGCGTTGGCGACCGCGCCGTAAGTGCGCAGATCGACTTGATGCCAGTCTACTGCCGGAGTGCGGGCTTCAGCCCGCCGTGTGCCGGCATGGTGCAGACTAACCCCACTC
>JBOGUH010000170.1:0-2772 GCA_050695975.1 Anaerolineae bacterium | reverse complement strand
ACGATCGCGGCCGCGCTCAGCGCGCTCAGCCCGGCAGCCGGCGTGATGCGCGCGAGCGCCGCGCCGGCCCCCGCTTGATCCATCCGCTTCTTTTCAACGCTGCGCGCAAGCGCGCCCCGAATCTTCTCGAAGCCGCGCTCGGCATATTCGCGCTCCACGTCGCATAGTATGACGGGGTGGCCATTTTGAGCGGCGATCTGCGCGATGCCGCTGCCCATCGTCCCTGCGCCGAGGATCCCTATCGTCTCCATCAGGCAGCCTCTTTAATAGACATTAAACGCAAACTACTTAGCGCCTTCGCGGCTTTGCGTGAGGCTTTCGCGAAGCGCGTCGAGCCCGGAAGAGCCGGATACAGTCTATTGTCCTTTGAACTGCGGCGCGCGCTTTTCGAGGAACGCACTGACACCTTCTTTGTAATCGACGCTGCGGCCGGCGATCTCCTGCAAATATGCCTCGTAGTCGAGCGCTTCGGTCAGTGTGACAGTAAGCGAGTGACTCATGGCGCGCTTGGTCAGGCCGATGCTCCTGGTCGGCGCCTGCGCCAGTCGCCTGGCGAGTTCGAGCGTGACCGGCATGAGTTGATCAGGCGGCACAACTTTGTTGACCAGCCCTAGCGACAGCGCCGTCGGCGCGTCGATCAGCTCGTTCGTGTAAGCCAGTTCGAGTGCGCGGCCCAGGCCGATGAGGCGCGGCAGGAAGAACGACGTGCCCGAGTCGGGCGAGAGGGCGATACCGATGAAGGCCATTCGGAATTTGGCGGCTTCGGAAGCATAACGAAAGTCGCAGGCCATAGCGACGCCGAATCCGGCGCCGGCGGCAGCGCCGTTGACGGCGGCGATGACCGGCTTCTCGATCGACGCGAGTTGGGTGACAATGGGATTGAAGGTGCGCTGCAAATGATCGCGGAACGACACGCCTTCGCTGCGGTCGCGAATGGCGGCCAGGTCTTGCCCGGCACAGAAACCCGCGCCTGCCCCGGTGAGCACCAGGCAGCGCACGGCGGCATCGCGTTCGGCGGACTTGAGCGCGGCCTGTAACTCGTCAGACATTTGATCGTTGAAGGCGTTGCGAACATCCGGGCGGTTGAGGGTGATCGTCGCCACGCGGTCACCGACTTCGTAGAGGAGAGTGGAGTAGGCCATCTCGGTTCCTTATCAGGGTGTCGAGAAATTCGTGCCGTGAGCGCTCCGCCACTTTCTAAGAGGGAAAGTGGCAACTCAGAGGTTATTCCACGTCTCTGGCGTAATCTCACGCTCCATGATTTCTTCAACCTCCCGGATCAGCATACGGAGTTGAGGCACAGAATACTCCGCGTCTGAGGGATCGTCAAGCGGAAGGGCAATCGCATCTAAATTGGGCGCAACGTTTTCAGGCCGATTTCCGTGCCCTTTCGCGGCTGACACATTCAAGGCCGAATGAGCGCGACCAGCGTGGAACCCAAGGAAAAGAGCAGTTTACAGAATAAGATGCGATTGCCCTACAATCCTCCTTTTGATTCACGCTGCGCGCAACCCGTCAAGCAATTCACGGGCGGTCTTGCTCGATGGCGTGCAATATCCGGTCAGAAATTGCGCTGATCCCCAGCCCCTCCAACCCGGCAGTGTCGATCAGAAATTGGTCTCGAAATCATCCCCCTCCGCTTCATCATCGTCGGCGTCGAAGTTCCCGGCCTCGTCCACAACTTCGTCGGTCGGCAGCGCGACCCACAAATTGAGTACGTCGCCTTCGTCGAGGGTGGTGACGCGCGCAGCCAGCACTTCAGCCTTCCGGCGCAGCCCATCCCGCTGCGGGAAATCGAGCAGGACCGGGCGTGCCTGCGCCCAGGCTCGCGTGCAGCGCTCGAGCATCGATGGGCCGTTAAAGGTGCGCATTTGCACCAGCGCCACCGCCTGGGGCAGGTTGCCTTCCCACAGCGAGAACGGCCAGTACTCGTGGGCGAGTTGAAAGTCGGGCGGCGGACCTTCGACGATGGTGATCAGTTCGGGTTCGGTAATGTTCATAGCGTCATTCCAGGTTCAAGATATTGATAGTCAGCATCTTCAAATGCTCTTGGCGGATTTGGCAAGCCAGCCAGAACGATCTGTGAGGCGCTGAGTATCGATGCAACAGCTGCAACGCACAGAATTATACCACTCTCGATTTGAGATAGCCGTAAGCACCGAACCAAGCGAGCGCGTCGCGCAGCGTATCTTCGAGCGGGCGAGGCGACAACCCCAGTTCCTCAACTGCTTTCGCGTTGCTCAACGGCTGCAACAGGCGCCTGGCCCGCAGCAGGGACGCCGGATCGCCGGGCAGCCATCGGCTCAATCCGCCGGCCACGTTCAACACTGCATCGGGAATGCGCCAGCGCGGCGGCGCGACACCGGCGATCTGCGCCGCACGCGCGATCAGTTCCGCGATCGACAGATTGTGCCCGCCCAGGATGTAGCGTTCCCCTACCCGGCCCCGCTCGGCCGCCGCAACCTGCGCTCCGGCGACATCCCGCACATCGATCACGTTCACTGTGCCGTTGATGCTGAACCTGACCCGCTCACGCGCGATCGCCAGCAGCGGCCTGCTGATCGACAGGTGTACATCGCCGGGGCCGAAGACAACGGAGGGACACACCACCACGACCGGGAATCCGTCGTGGAGTGCGTCCTGTTCCATCGCCCATTTGAGTTCGTGGTAGGCGTCGCCCACGCTGCCGGGGATGTACGGCGATCGTTCGTCGGCAGGCTGGCCGGAATCGATCGGCGGGCCGATCGTCGTCAGCGTGCTGGTGTAAATCAG
>JBOGUH010000169.1:0-7684 GCA_050695975.1 Anaerolineae bacterium | reverse complement strand
CACTTGACCTCGTCCACGTCCTTGTACCACTTCACCCGGTCGCCGACACGTGCGCGCAAGCGCCAGGGCAGTGGCTTCGGTTCAGACTCGATACGCGCCAGGGCTGCGTCAACTTGCGTGGATACATGCGCTTTTTGTTCGCCGGTAAGTTGAGGATAGGTCTGAGCCAGCTGTTTGATCTTATCAAGGTTCATCGTGGTCGTGCGCCACAAGCCCCAATCTTCGGCGCACACGCGCGCGACGCGATTCATGTTAATCGTCTCTCCATCTCCGTCGCCCAGTGGATGTTCGAGCAGCAGCATGATCGTGTCGATCACGTCCTTCTCGTTGATCTTAACGATCTGCATCTTCTCCAACAATAGCTCTGCCAGTGGGATCGTGGGTGAATCCACTTCCAGCCGCCCATTCCAGGCAATAACGTGACAAAAATCCAGCTTCTCGTAAAACACGTCGACGTGCAAATGATTCGCCGGATTTTCGAAAATGGCCCGGCCGCCTTCGGTGACGACGAAAATTTCCTTGTCTTCGCTGTAGCCCAGGCCCGCCAGCAATTCGCTGATCGGTTTCGCTTGCTTGACGTACCCGGCGAAGTCGATGTCCGTGTAGGCGCGGCCCAGCTTGGCCTGCAAATAGCCGAACCGGGGGCAATGGGTCTGGAAAGCCAACGAGCCGAGCAATCGCAGCATCAGCCCGGCTCGATTCCCTGCCTCGACGATGCGCTTGACTTCGCTCTCGAACTTTTCGCGTTCGGCGCTGTCCTGGGCGCCCATGCCGATTAGGGTATTTAACATAGGCGGCATTATATCTGAGAAATTGCATCTTGCAAATCTGAACAAAAAGACTCATAATATGATCGCGGACATACAATTTCGGTCATCGGCGTGCAAATGGGGGACGCGCAGCATGACCAAAGTCCTAATTCCCGCTGAACGGCGCAAGCGCATTCGGGAACACCTCGCGATCCATCAGATCGCGCACAGCACTGTCCTGAGTGAGATGCTTCAGGTATCAGAGGCGACCGTTCGGCGCGACCTGGAGTGGCTCGAAGGGCAGGGCATCCTCGAACGGACCCACGGCGGCGCAATGCTCAGCCAGCGGATGCGGCTGGAACCGGAATACGCGCACAGCGCTCAGACTCACCCCGAAGAGAAGCGCCGCATCGGCGCGATCGCCGCGACCTTGATCGAGGACGGCGACACCATCTTCGTCAACAGCGGCACGACCGCCACGCAAGTCGTTCGACACATCCCATCCGATAGCAAAGTCACGGTCATCACCACCAACGTGAGCGCCGCGCTCGAAGCGCGCAACGCCGGCTTCGAGTTGATCCTGTTGGGCGGGTCGTTCCGCGGGCGCTCGAATTCGGTCGTGGGGCGCTTCGCCACCGACGCGCTGCGCCACGTGGTCGCCAGCAAAGCGTTCATCGGCGTGGACGGGGTCAGTCTGAAGTATGGCTGCACGACGCCGATCAGCGCCGAGGCGGAGATCGCCCGGCTGATGATCGAACGCACGCGGGGATCGGTCATTGTGGTGGCCGATCACAGCAAGTGGGGCGTGGTCTCCAACTTCGAAATCGCCACGATCGATCAAATTCACACGCTAGTCACCGACGACAGACTCGACGCCGGCGCGCGCGCCGAGCTGAAAGCGCGATCCGTGGAGGTGCTCATCGCCGCAACCGAGCTCAGCCTGGATGGCCGCGATCGATCCGGAAACTGATACGGAAAAAGCCTATGCCCCTCTTTGGCAAGCAGCCCTCTCCGAAACAAACCCGCATCTTCTACGCGACCGATATCCACGGCTCTGAGCGAGGCTATCGTAAATTTATTAACGCCGGCAAGTTCTACGAGGTCGGCGTGCTGATTATGGGCGGTGACATTCTCGGCAAGCTGGCCGTTCCGATCATTCGAGAGAGCAACGGGCATCACCGCGCCTCGCTGCAAGGCCGCATCGAGCATCTCACGACCGAAGACGAATTGAAGAACCTGCTCGAGCGCCTCGGGACGCTCGGCTATTACAGCCAGATCATGGACGAGGATGAGTTCAGGGCCGTCCAGGCCGACCCGCTGGCGGTCGATGCGCTCTTTCACGAGCTGGCCCGCGCGCGGCTGGAGGCCTGGATCGATCTGGCCGAAACGCGCCTGGCCGGAACCGGCATCAAATGCTACATCACCGGCGGCAACGACGATTACGCCGACGTGCTGCAGGCGCTTCACCGGGAAGGGGCGCAGTCTGTTTTCGCCTGCGAGGGCAAGGTCATGCAGGTGGATGACGGCCACACCCTGATCAGCATGGGTTACAGCACTCCGACGCCGTGGAAGACGCCGCGCGAAGTGACCGACGACGAATTGGGCGTGATGATCGAAAAGATGGTCGCTCAGGTTTCCGATCTCAGCCGCTGCATCTTCAACTTCCACGATCCACCGGTCGACTCGACGCTCGACACGTGCCCGATGCTCGACTGGAATACCGATCCGCCCACGCAGATCGTCAAAGGCGGGCAGGTGGTGTTGTTCGGGGCGGGCAGTCAATCGGTTCGCCGCGCGATCGAAACGCATCAGCCACTTCTGGGTTTACATGGGCATATCCACGAATCGCCCGGCGTCGTCAAAATCGGTCGGACCATCTGCGTCAATCCTGGCAGCGAGTACGGCGAGGGAATCCTGCGCGGCTGCCTGGTGACATTGGCGAACGGCAAAGTGGACGGCTACCAGTTAACGTCGGGATGAGGCAGGCCCTCATCTCCTGAGTGCCAGAGAAGGAGGCGTTATCGAAGAAACTCAGTGTGTTGCTCACGTGATCATTGACCGCCATTTTCCGAGAGGAGGAAATGAAGATGTCAGCAGTCGCAGCAGCATCAAGACCTGAAGTCTTCACCCGCAAGGCCTCCGGGTTGGTGCGGGTGATGTCTCCCCATTCGGCATTCGTGTACAACGTCCTGACCATGGGCCTGATTTTCCCCTGGACTTACCTGTGGGCGCCCGGTGCGTTGCCTGGCGGCAACCTCTTCTGGGGGATCATTCTGGCTACACTCATCGAAATCCCCATCGCCTTCGCCTACGTCTGGCTGTCCACGGCGCTGCCACGCTCCGGCGGCGACTACGTGTTTCAGAGCCGCGTCTTCGGCGGCGGGACCGCTTTTACGGTTGTGATGTCCGGCTTCGTGATCTGGATTTTGCAGTGGGTCGCGCTTTCGGGCTGGCTGGTAGCGTACCTGGGGTTCGCGCCGCTGTTCCTTGGCCTGGGCGCGACGACCGGCAACGCCTCACTCTCCCAGATCGGCGCGTGGTTCGCCACGCCGACCGGCATCGTCATCACCAGCATTGTCAATGCGCTCCTGTCACTCGTGTTGCTGGTGAGCGGCTTCAAGAACTACGTGAACTTTCAGCGCATCATGTGGGTGGGGACGCTACTCGCCTTCGCGCTGATGTTCATCATCCTGTTCACCACACCGCCTGAGGTTTTCGTGGACCGGGTGAACACGTTCGCGGTCGCCTCGGGCGGCTCGCCGAACTTCTACCAGACGGCGAAAGATGCCGCCGTCGCGGCCGGCGTGAACCTCAACCCGCCGTTCAGCCTGTTGGCGACGCTGCTGGTCGCGCCCATCGCCTGGACTTCGCTGCAGTGGGCGACGTACTCGGCGCAGCAGAACGGCGAGATCAAGGACGCACGCTCGTTCAAGAGCCAGACCTATATCATGGTCGGCTCGCTGATCTTCACCGGCCTGGGGTTGGCGCTGCTGGCGTTGGGGCTGGAGCGCGTGGCCGGTCCGGAGTTCCTCAATGTCGCGGGCGCAGGTTACTGGTCCTTGGTTGGTGAGGCGACGCTCAACGGGGTCTATCTGTGGCCGAACATCATCGCCGTCGCGCTGACTGCCAGTCCGATCATTGTGCTGCTGATCGGCCTGGGTTTCATTCTCAACGGTTTCCAGATCGTGTGCAACTGCTACATCGGCATGACCCGCGTGATGGTTGCTATGTCGCTCGACCGGCTGCTGCCTGAGCTCGTCAGCCGCGTCCATGAGAAACTGCACACGCCGGTCAACGCCCACGTGATCTACTTCCTGGCCAGCATCCCAGTCATTCTGGCGTATAACCTGGTAGGGGGCTGGGTCGGCCTGACGCTGGGTGTGACCTTCGGCTGCGGCTACGTTTTCGTCGCCTCGTGCCTTGCCGGCGCGCTGCTGCCCTACCGGGCGAAGAAGCTGTATGAGGCTTCGCCAGGCTCGCACTACAAGCTCGGGGGTGTGCCGCTGGTCACCGTTCTAGGGGTGCTGGGGGGCGTGCTGGGCACGTTGATGGTGTTGGCCTTCCTGTTAGCGCCGCAACTCGGTGTTCTGGGTAACTGGAACTTCGAGAACTTCCCGCAGAACGTATGGGCCCAGATCATCGCCTTCGGCATCATCGTGGTTTCGGCGGTGGGCTACGTGGTGGCCAGGCGCGCGCGGCAACGCAGCGGCATCAACGTGGACTTCGCGTTCAAAGAGATTCCACCCGAGTGATGCCAGTATACCGGTAGGCGGTACACAAGTAGACAGGTGGGGCCGGGGCCGGGGGACCCTGGCCTCTCTCTTATTTGTTCTTCAGAGCGGATGGACGTAGATGGCGCAGATACAAAGTTTCATCCGCGTACATCTGCGTAATCTGTGGATTTGTTTGGAGATGGCATTGCGCGATCAGGCCAGAGCCGTGATCATCGGCGGCGGCATTGCTGGATGCAGCATCGCTTATCATCTCGCCCGGTTAGGCTGGACAGATGTTGTTCTGCTCGATCAAGGTGAGTTGACGAGCGGCTCGACGTGGCACGCGGCCGGTGTCGTCACGCATTTCCATACCTCGCCGTCGCTGATGCGCATGCGCAAGGTCAGCATCGATCTGTACCGGCAGCTGCAGGTCGATGCGGGCCGGCACATCGGCTGGAACGAAGTCGGCAGCCTGCGCGTGGCATCCAGTCCCGATCAGTTCAAATTCCTTCAACGCCAGGTGGGCATGGCGCAAGCGATCGGCCTGGATGTCGAAATCATCTCGCCCGTCGAGGCGCTGCGCATCTTTCCTCTCATGTCGGAGGCCGACCTCTACGGCGCGATCTATCTGCCGAGCGACGGCCACCTCGATCCGAACGGCATCACGCTGGAACTCGCCCGCCGCGCGAAAGAATTGGGCGTGACCGTGCACACCCACACGCGCGTCACCGGCATCGAACTTTCGCCCCGTAATGAAGTAATCGGAGTGAAGATTATTCGTAGTGGCGACCGTAGTGACGACCGTAGTGACGACTTCAGTCGTCAGCCCCCATTAACGACTGAAGTCGTTACGACCATCAAAACCGAGTGCGTGATCAACGCCGCCGGGATGTGGGGCAGGCAGGTCGGGGCGATGGTCGGCGTCAACTTGCCGATGACGCCGCTCGTGCACCAGCATCTCACCACCAAACCAATCCCAAATTACCCATTACCAAAGAACACTCCTTGTCTGCGTGACCCTGAAAACCTGGTTTATATGCGCGAAGAAGCGCACGGCTTTCTCATCGGTGGCTTCGAGCGCGAACCCCAAGCGTGGTCGGTCGACGGCGTCGCCTGGGATTTCACTCAAAAGTTGCTGCCATCTGATTGGGATCTGTTCGGTCCGATCATGGAAGGCGCGATCCGGCGCATTCCGATCCTGGCGAAAGCGGAACTGATGCATCTGCTCAATGGGCCGGAGTCGATCACACCCGACAGCCGTCCGCTCTTGGGGCCCGTGCCGGGCGTGTCCGGTTTCTGGGCGGCGTGCGGACTGTCACACACCGGCTTCGGCGCGGGCGGCGCGATCGGCGACATCCTCGCCAATTGGATCGTCAACGGCGAGCCGCCGTACGATGTGACCGAGATGAACGTCCGCCGCTTCGGGCCGATTTACGAAGATCGCGCTTACGCCGCCGAGCGGGCGAGAGAATCGTACAAGTATTACTACGTTCTGCGTTATCCGCACGATGAAAACGAATGGGCGCGCGTGCGCCGCCTCAGCCCGCTCGACGTGCGCCTGCAAGAATTGGGCGCAGTCTTCGGCGAGAAAAACGGCTGGGAGCGCGTCAACACTTTTGAGCCGGGCACGCCCGGCCGGCGCGCGGGGGCGGATCAGCATCGCTGGGGCTGGGGGCGACCGGCGTTCTTCGAGCAGGTGGGCGAGGAGCATCAGGCCGGGCGCGAGCGCGTCGCGCTGTTCGACATGACCTCGTTCGGCAAGATCGACGTGCGCGGGCCGGGTGCGCTGGCGCTGCTGCAATATCTGGCTGATAACGACATCGACAAACCCGCCGGCAGCGTGATTTACACGCAGTTCCTCAACCCGCGCGGCGGGATCGAGAGCGACGTGACCATCACTCGACTTGGCGATGATCACTTCCGCGTGATCACCGGCAGCAGCTTCGTCGCGAGCGACCTGGGCTGGATCAGGATGCACCAGCCTCCCGCAGGTTCTGAACCTGCGGGAGGTTCTGTGGAAGTGCGCGAGGTCACCGACGAGTGGGCGTGCATCGGCATGTGGGGACCGCACGCGCGCGACGTTCTGCAAGTCGCGTCGCGCAGCGATGTATCGAACGAAGCTTTCCCGTACATGGCCGCTCGCCTGATCGACATCGGCGGCGTGGACGCCTGGGCGCAGCGCGTGACGTACGTCGGCGAGTTGGGCTGGGAACTGTACGTTCGGCCAGACCCAGCCGTGCAAGTGTGGGATGCGCTGATGGATGCGGGGAAAGCGTTCGACATTCAGCCGGCCGGTTACAAAGCGTTGGACTCGCTACGGCTTGAAAAAGGCTACCGTTACTGGAGCGCCGACATCACGCCGTCGGAGAACCCGTACGAGGCGGGGCTAGGTTTCTGCGTGCGATTGAAGAAAGGCGACTTCATCGGTCGGGAGGCGCTGCTGAAGATCAAAGCGGATGGACTTCAGCGCAGGCTCTGCACGTTAACGGCGGATGGCGGCTCTGCTCTCTACGGCGGTGAGGCGGTCTACACAGACAGCCGCGTCGTGGGGCGGCTGCGCAGCGGCGGTTACGGCTACACGATAGGACGGAATATCGGCTACGTTTATTTGCCGCTTGAATTGGCCGAGGTAGGGACGTCGCTCGATGTCGAGGTGTTCGGTGAGCGTTTCGAGGCGGAAGTCGCGCCGGATGTGCTGTATGATCCGCAAGGCGTCAGATTGCGGGTGTAAAAAATACTCATCCGTGGTTAATCCAATGGAGTGCCGATGCCCACGAATATCGAACAAGTCATCGAACGCATTCCCGATTGGCGCGGCAAGCAAGTGTCCATCCATCCATTATCAGGCGGGTTAACGAACACCAACTACCGCGTCGACGTCGACGGAACGTCCTACGTCGTCCGCATCCCCGGCGCGAATACGGAATTGCTGGCGGTGGATCGGGCGAACGAGTATCACAATACAAAAGCCGCTGCCGAAGCAGGCGTCGGCCCGAAGATCGCGTACTATCTGCCTGACGTGAACGTGATGGCGCTGGAGTTCATCCACGGCGAGACGATGAGCATCGCCAAACTGCAAGCGCCGGGCATGCCGGCGCGCATTGCGCGCTCGCTCCGGCTGCTGCACGCGCGAAGCGTGCCGCGCTTCCTCACCGACTTCAACATGTTCCGGCTGGTCGAGTTCTATCTCAAGATCGTGGGCGAGCACGGCGTGCGCATCCC
>JBOGUH010000168.1:0-3538 GCA_050695975.1 Anaerolineae bacterium | reverse complement strand
GCCTAAGCCGCTGCGGCGCATCGGCGAGCCGGCCATCTATGCCATGCTCGACGAGCCACTCCTCGAGGCCTTCGGATTCCCCAAGCCGTCTCCGAGGATGCGGCGTTTCGTCGAGGGCGCGTTGAAGATGCGTGGGCGTTTCATCCGCCTACTGCCCGAGCGCCGCAAGCCTTTCCTGCGCACCGGCCCGCGACGCCCCACCTATCCGAAAGGCTATCGCATCGAGGAACTCGGCCCGTCGATCGGGAGTGAGTAGCCACACGATTTCCATCTGCTTCAAATCGAATGTAGAATCTCTACCCAAGTCAATACGCCATGAACTGGTGATTAACCACAAATGCTCTAGGCCCGCGTCCCTTCGACTTCGCTCAGGGCAGGCCTCGCGGGCCGTCCGCGAGGACGCGGACGGCGAGCAGCAAAGATGTGTGCAATCACCAGGCCATGAGGCTCTGGCGTTGAGCGGGTAAGGAGGGGGAGATGGCAATCATCATCAATTCGGTTCGGATCGACGGCCCGATCGAGCCGATATTCGACTTGGTCACCACCACCCGCTTCTGGCCGCAGTGGCATCCGGCCACGATCGCGGTGAGCGGCGTGACCGAACGACCTGTTTTGTCGGGTGATGTCGTGCGTGAGCGCGCGCAAATCGGCGCGACGGTGTACGAAGGCAACTGGACCGTCGTCGAGCATCAGCGTCCGTCGCGTGTCGTGCTGCGCGGTGAAAGCGGTAGAATACAGATCACTTATCTGTTTCAAGCGCATGGCACTGCGACGGAATTTCGGCGCGTGCTCGAATATCGGGCAGAGGATTTTAGCGCCGGTGTAGACGACCCCGAGGCTCTCCAGAAGCTGATGCACCAGCAGTCGGAGGAGGCATTGCATAAACTGAAACAACTGGTTGCGAGTATACTCAAAGAAGGGTAACAGTGAGCAAAAAGTGAGCACTTTTTGGTCTGGAAAATGAGCCGGGGCTGATGTAGAGTAGGGGTGAGCGACGAAAGCTCCGGCAAGTCGATCGCCATATTAGGGATGACGATTCTTCGGATAATTTTGGAGCGGAGAGGGACAAGGTTTGTTGAACCAAAAACAGATCGCGTTGAGTGGACGCGAGGCAATGGAAAATATTCGGGCGGCACAAGCACTGACGAAACGTGACCGCAAGCGAGGCTGGGCCGCGCTGAATGACCTCTTTCGAGCCGGCGCGCCACCCGATCCGCCGCTCGACGGGCGTTACGCGGGTGAGTTGATTGCGCTGGACATCGCGCCCGGCCTGACGCAGTTCGCGGAATGGAATACGGCCAGATGGATGCCGTGGAGAGGCAAGACGTTCGATGCGGTCCACGCGCGTGGCGACAACATCTTCACGCGCGACTCGCTGTTCGCCGCTCACATCTACTGGCCGCTTTACCGCGGATATATCGATGACGGGCCGGAGACATATCGCGCATTCGCGTTTCACACATACGTCGCAGCCGGTCGCGCCGATCCCGATCGCCAGGTTCTCAAGATCGATTACGACCTGGAAGGCAATCCACGCCCGTCCATTCGCCGCGTGCTCGATGAACTGGTTCAGATCACCGATGGCCTCTATGTAGGCAAAGCACACCTCAAATGGTGGTGGGGCACATGGCAGACCGTCGCCTACTTCACATTGTCACGCTTGGTCTGACTAGCAACAACTATCATTGCCGGCCCCTATACATGTTCTTCGTTACGAAGCTGTTTCCGTGGACGAAGTCGATGGAGATGATGGGCCGCTGTATTGCCCAGGCGATGGCACACGAGCAGGTGGCGAGTCAGACGTAGGACGTAAAACGTGACAGGTAGAACGTCAACGGCGGTTTACGCAGCACGTTTTAGGAGACGATGGCAACCATGGAAAGCACATCGGCGCGTGCGAAGAAGAAACTCAGCCCAATGCGAACATTCGATCCGGTCAAGGTCGGTCACTACGAGAAGGAAGCTTGGGTGGCCTACTACCAGCGACGCTGGCTGCGCCTGCTGCGCTTGCTGATCAGAATGGTGCAACATGCTTTTGGGTTGTCGGTGTGGCAGGCCCTCTACGTCGGCGTCCCGCTCACCCGCGCGCAGATCAAGTTCGCGCCGAAGGACAACGATGTGCCGGGGGCCGAAGCGGATATGCGCCGCTTCTACGGGTTCATCAAGAACGTTCATCGTGAAAACTTCGATCCCACCGAGGCGGCCCGGCTCGACGTGAACTGGTGGGTCATCCACCGGCAGTTCTTCGGCCGGAGCGACAGCCAGGAGGTCATCGACGCCGTGGCGAAATTGTACGCCGCCACGTATCGCGTCCCCTACGAGTCGGTGCGCCGGGCCGCGTACCACCGCGCGCAGGCGATGGTGTATTCCGATCGCTGGGTGAATGAAGGGCGCGTGGGCCGGGCCGCAGCGTACTGTATCGCTTCGGACGCTACCTGGGCCTGACGTCGGCGCGCCTCGATGCGGCTGCCACAGCGGTGAAGAAAGGCGGGCCGATCGGCATCGGTCTGGCGATCCTGACACCCGGCATCCGCGCTGCCACCGTGGCGGCCTGCGGATTGGCCGCGTTGCCGATGCGCATATTCGTGCCCGGGTTGGCGCTGGGCAGCAGCTTGTTTCTGAGCCTGCACTTCTTCCTCGGAGCTCTGATCGGTCCGCTGCTGACCGGGCTGGCGCAGGTGACATCGCTGCCGCTGGTGCTAGCGCTGATTGTTGTGTTGCTGGCAGCCGGGTTGGGCGCCTGGATCGTGATCCGCCGGCGGCAACGGCCCGATGCGCCGCGCGCTGAAGTCGTAGCCGAGGCGCTCGAAGCCTGGCACGAGGCGACTTGCCCGGTCTGCCTGGCGCTGGGTGCGGCCAGCCGGCTCAGCGTAATCTCGATCGATAGTGTGCGGACAGCCGATTAAGCAGTTGGAAACCATGCGAAATCGTGTAAAATTGGCAACTCAGCAGATGAGCGATTCAAACGACGGCGTCATGCGTATACCTAACCAGCCGTCGCCGACACAAGGCAGCCCGGCGTGAGCGGTAACGATTTCAGTGACGAGCAGCTCATGAGGCGCGCAGCCGCTGGCGACGCAGGCGCGCTCGAGGCATTGTACGAGCGATATGCCCCGGCCGTCATGGGCCTCGCGCTCAAACTGATGGGCGATCGCGCCGCCGCCGAAGAAGTGGTCCAAGAAACCTTCTGGCGCGTGTGGCACAACGCCGATTCGTTTCGACCGCAGCGCGGCGCGTTTCCGGGCTGGTTGTTCGGGATTGCGCGTAACCTGTCGGTCGACTTCTTCCGGCGGCGCAAAGCGCGCCCCCAGCCGGCGCTCGACGACGCGGAACAGCAGCGTATCGATCGCATCCCCGCTCCGGACAGCGATGTGGCCGAAGCGGCCTGGATTGCGATCCGGCGCACGCAGGTGCTCGCGGCGCTAAGCGTTCTGCCTGCCGCGCAGCGCACTGTGATCGAAATGGCGTACTTCCGGGGCATGACTCGCCAGGAGATTGCCGAGGCGACCGGCGAGCCGTTGGGCACGATCCATACACG
>JBOGUH010000167.1:0-3175 GCA_050695975.1 Anaerolineae bacterium | reverse complement strand
GTGTCCGCCTTTGCCCTGCACCGCAATCTTGAGGATACCGGCCGCCGCCATGATCGGGCCAGCGCCAACGCCTGCTCGCCCGACCGGCATATCGTTCCACACGTGCAAGCCCATCGAGATTTCGGGTCGCGGCCCTTCCAACGCCCCATCGCCGATCATCGCCAGCGCGCCGCCACAGCCCTCTTCACCTGGCTGGAACACGAACTTGACCGCGCCGTTGAGTTGGTTGCGGTGCTTCGTGAGCAGCCGGGCGATGCCCATGCCGATGGCCGTGTGCGCGTCGTGGCCGCAAGCGTGCATCACACCAGGATTTTGCGAGACGTAGTCGGTGTCATTCGCTTCGTGGATCGGCAACGCATCCATGTCGAAGCGCAGCATGATCACCGGGCCGGGCCTCGCGCCATCGAGCACGCCGATCACGCCGGTCTGGCCGACGCCGGTCTGCGCCTCAATGCCCAACTCGCCCAGGTGCTTCGCCACAATGCTCGACGTGCGCACTTCTTGAAAACCGAGTTCGGGATGGCGATGAAAATCGCGCCGCCAGGCGACGAGTTGATCTTTCATCGCCAGCGCTTCGGATTTGAAATCGATGGAAGTCATAGTTGCCTCCACTATAGCGCGACAGGATTATGCCATACATGCGACGGGCAGGTCTAGCGTGAGCACATGCTAAAACTCAAACCGATCCAGATCGCGTCCGATGAAGACTTCACCGCCGAAGATTTCGCCTGCAGCATGCCGCTGGGCTTCGAGATCGTTCCTGCCTGGCGCAAGATGCACCAGAATGAGCCGCTTCGCGCCGGCCGCACTCGCCAGCCCCGCCGCGCCTTCCGCCGTGCTGTGATTTGGGAACGCGCCGGTGGCTTCGTGGATGAGCAGATCGGCGCCTTGCGCCAGCGCGCGGATACCCACCGAGGGTTCACCGTCCGCGCTGTAAGTCATCACACCTCCGCTGCGCAAGTCGCGAGCGCGCACGCCGATCACCGGTACGCTATGCGCCCCCGGCGCGGCCGTCAATTCGAAATCTGCGCCGGTCGCAATCGGCGCGCCTATCTCCAGCGCCACGTCATGCCATTGAAGTTCCGGTAATCCTTTCCAGTCACGTGTATCCCATTGCGCGAAGACGCGCTGCACCATGTCGATCGTGTCGGCCGGGCCGTGGATCGGGATTGGATGGCGACGCCCGCTCAGCCACAGCATCTCCACCAGCAGTGGGAAGCCTGACGTGTGATCGGGATGCGAGTGAGTCAGGATCAGACGCTCGATCGACTCCAGCGGGACGCTGAGTCGCTGTAATTGGCGAATCGGGTTCGCGCCGCAATCGATCAAGACGGTGGACCGCCGGCCGCGCAAGGCGAGCATCGTCGGCTCGCGGCTGCCATCGTTGAACGACGCGCCGGCGCCAAGTAGCAGAAGTTCAGCCGTCATTCATCTCCCTGGCTGCCTGACAGGTGCGACGCAATTCCAACCCTCTCCGCTCACCGCACTTCTCTTCACACCGAGGCCACATCTTGAAGAGCGGTGCAAGTGTCGCTACGAGGGCAGTGTGCGTCGCACCTTTGCTATGCTAACACTACACGCCTGAACATCTCGACAAAGATGCCGTCGCGCTTAAAGCGCGACCGCATGCGCGCTTCGAGCCCGTCCGGATCTTTGATCTGACTCCTATGCTCGCGGATCGCTTTCATCTTTAGGTCAAACACATCCGTCACGTCGATCACCGTATCCGGCTGTTCCGCGCCGGCGATATACACCTCTTTGACCTGATGCGGCTCCAGCCCCTCGGCGAGCAGTTCGGTGAAATACATGCGATTGCCCACGCCGGGGAAGATCGCATCCAGCGCGATCTGGCCGGCGGCGCGATGGTCAGGGTGGTTGATCGCGCCGAAGGGGGTAATCACCCGAGTCGGATCGCAAGTGACGACGATGTCGGGCTTAAACTTGCGAATTTCGCGCGCGACGCTCAGGCGCGCTTCGAGCGTGGGGACGAGTTCGCCGTCGGGATAATCTAACCAGACTAGATCGGTCACACCGAGGACGCGTGCGGCGCTGGCCTGTTCTTCGTGGCGCGTGGCGCACAATTGCTCGGGCGTCATGTTCGGATCGTCGCTGCCCTTATTGCCGCAGGTCAGCATACAATAACGAACGGGCTTGCCCTCTCTGGCCCACTTGGCGATCGTCGCGCCGCAGAAAAATTCGGGGTCATCCGGGTGGGCCAGGACGACGAGGACCTTGTTGAGAACGCGGGGTTGCTCGTCTGACATGAGGTAGCCTCAATCTAATTATTGGGAGTGCAGGCTGTGCGCAGCCCCCTTTAGGGTTAGCCTGCGCCGCAGCTTATTGAAACTTGAGGAATCTCGCCGGCCGGCCCAGAGATTCCTCGCGGAGTTTACCCTGAGCGTAGCCGAAGGGCTACTCAGAAACTTAGGTTAGGCGAGTTGGGCTGATGCCTGAACAAGTGTGAAGCCAAGCTTGGCAGCTCTCTTCTGCAACCGAGTGATTTCCCGTTCGCGCTCACGCTTGTCATACTCCGCAGCCCCGACGTCGTGAAACGGTTTGCGATGCTTGAGCATGTAATACACCGTGCGCGCAATCTTGTGCGCGGTCGCCACGATCGCCTTCTTCGGGCCATGCTTGGCGCGCATGCGACGGAAAAATGCACCCAAGGCGCTCTGGGTGCGGCTGACCGATTGCGCCGCCAAGCGGAAGGCCTGGCCAGCCCGATTGCGCGTCTTGAGCGTACGACTGCGCAAGACCTTGCCGCCCGAAATGTCGTTATGCGGCGCCAGTCTCAACCACGAGCAGAAGTGTTTGACGCTGGGCCAACACCGCATGTCCGTCCCGATTTCGGAAATGATGGTTTCGACCGTGTTCGCGTTCAAACCGGTGACCGCCACCAAGTCCACCCCCACGAGTTGGTACAGCAGCGTGCGCGCGTCATAGGCCGGTGCGTTCTTGCTATGCGTGTTGGGTTTGTCGGTGGTGTCCAACGGCGGCAGGTCGTCAGCCTGCACCGGCTGGAGCACGCTGAACTGCCGTTCGATTTCGGCATCGCACTCACGGATGTGCTCGGTGTAGGCGTCGTACAGTGCCAGCGCCTGCTTCAGGGCAAAGACGTGTTCGGCCCGATAGTTGCCGGTCAAGGCTTTGACCAGTTCGGATTCCGGCTTGGCAC
>JBOGUH010000166.1:0-1797 GCA_050695975.1 Anaerolineae bacterium | reverse complement strand
GGGCGTAGATCGCCATCAGCGCCAGCGCCGTGATCTCGGTATACATCTTCGCTTCCTGCGAGTACCATACGAAGTACGGCGAGATCGTCACCAGCCAGGCGGCGAGTAGACTTAGGTGCGACGCACTTGCGAAGTGCGTCGCACCTCCACCTTCGAGGTGCGTCGCACGTTGCAGCCGCCTGCCCAGAACGTAGATCAGGGGAATGGCGAGGATGCCGAAAAGGGTCGAGAAGAGTCGCAGCGCGAACCCCGTGCTGCCGGCGACTTGCGCCCATTGCGCCAGCGCGATGAAGTATAACGGGCCGTTGAAGCCCGGCTGCGTCAGCGTCTGGCGCAGTTGATCGATCAGCCTGCCGACGCCGCCGCCGGCCAGCGCATTGCTGAGCAGGGCCGACAAATCGCGGCCGAAGCGGATCGCGTCGACCTCGTCGCGCCACAGGCTTTGAAAATCGATTGAGCCCAGGCGGATGGCGAAGCCAAGTAAGATGAAACCCAGCAGCCAGACCCGCATGGGGGCGCGACGGATTCTATCGATCATGGGGCGATGCGCGCCGGGCGATGAGGACGATCGCGCCGCCGAGGAGCAGCCCGGCCGCGATCCAGATCAGCGGGGAGATCGCCGGCGCAGTCGCCGGTGGGCTTGAACCGCCCGTCGGGTCGGGAGTCGCGAGTGGGCTGACCGGAACCGTTGCCCCGGCGCGAGTAGCCATAGGCGTCGCGGCGGGTGACTGAAACGATTGCACGACGGTTGGTCGCGCCCAGACGAACGCTATCACGATGATGGGAGTAACGAGGGCGGAGACGGCGAATCGCTTCACGGCGCAGATTATAACGAACCCGGTCTGCTTTGACAATAAGCGCGAATTGTGTTACAAACGGGACTATCCCTGCCCCTGATCATCATAGCTCGGAAGAAAGATGCGGACACTTCGCCGGATCATTCTGGCCCTCTTAGGCTTGATTTTGGTCCTCGGCGCGATAGGCGCCGGGGGCTTTCTTTACCTGACGCGCCGGCCGTTCCCCCAAATCGACGGCACCGTGAATCTGCCTGATCTCAACTCGCCGGTGAGCATCGTCCGCGACAAGTTTGGCATCCCGCATATCTACGCCGGCAATGTTCACGATCTGTTCTTCGGGCAGGGCTACGCGCATGCCCAGGATCGATTGTGGGAAATGGAGGCAGGACGGCAGGGCATTTCCGGCCGCACGGCGGAACTCAGTCCGTCGGCGTCGGCGCTCGAACAGGACAAGTTCGTCCGCACGCTGGGCTGGCGGCGCGCGGCTGAAGCCGATCTTGCCGAGATAAGCGACGAGGCCAAGACGATCCTGCAAGCCTATTCCGACGGTGTCAATGCCTTTATCACGACTCACCAGGATAGCCTGCCGATCGAGTTTACGATTGTCGGTCTGTTCGGCAGCAAGGGATTGGCTTACAAGCCTGAGCCGTGGACGCCGGTCGATACGCTGCAGTGGGCCAAGGTCATGGCCTGGCGGCTCAGCGGGAACTGGGAGAACGAGCTGTTCCACGCCCGGTTGCTGGCGCGGTTCGGCGAAGAAGCCGGCACGGCGATGATCGCCGATTTGCAGCCGGCCTACGATTACCAGAACCGCCCGATCATTGTGCCCTCCGGCGTGGCGTGGGAACGCGTGCCGGCCGGTTTGACCGGTCTGCGCCGCCTCGACGCAATCGCCGGCCCGCGCGGCCGCGATATCGGATCGAACAACTGGGTGGTGGCCGGCAGCCGCACGACGACGGGTCTGCCGCTGCTCGCCAACGATCCACACCTCGGCTACCAG
>JBOGUH010000165.1:0-2781 GCA_050695975.1 Anaerolineae bacterium | reverse complement strand
GTGTTGCGCGCCTCACCTGATACGTGGTGGCTGTGGGCCGGCGCCCTATCCTTGCTCTTCAATGTCGTCCTGGCCAACCTGGCGCCGGTGCTGATTGCCCCTCTATTCTTTAAGTTCGTCCCTCTCGGTGAAGAACACGCCGATCTGGCCCAGCGGCTGATCCGCCTGGCCGAACGGGCCAACACAAAAGTGCGCGGCGTGTTCAAGTTCGACATGAGTCGCCGGACGAAGGCGGCTAACGCTGCTCTGATGGGCTTGGGCAACACACGCCGCATCGTCCTGGGCGACACGCTGCTCAACGAGTTCACGCCTGACGAGATCGAAACCGTCCTGGCGCACGAACTCGGCCACCACGTCAACCAAGACATTCCGGTCGGTATCCTCCTCGAAAGCGTGCTGACGCTCGGTGGGCTGTACCTGGCTGCGCTTGGGTTGCATTGGGGCGCGGCGACATTCGGATTCGCCGGGCCGGCCGACATAGCCGCGCTGCCGGTCTTCGCGCTGGTGATGGGCGCGTATAGCCTGGTGACGATGCCGCTCGGCAATGCTTATTCGCGCTGGCGCGAGCGCCGCGCCGACGCGTACGCGCTGCGCGCCACCGGCAACGGCGCGGCGTATGCCTCCGCGCTGGCACGCCTCGCCAATCAAAACCTGGCTGATGCCGACCCGGAACCCTGGGTGGAGTTCTTGTTGTATTCGCATCCGGCGCTGAGCAGGCGCATCGCGATGGCGAAGGGAGAATGAACTTTCACCCATTCGATAACCTGAACTCGGCGATCGTCGCCTGCGAGAAGTGCCCGCGGCTCGCCGCCTATCGCGCGCACGTTGCTCGCGAGAAACGCCGCGCCTATCGCGACGAGGCATACTGGGGCAAGCCGGTGCCCGGCTGGGGCGATCCGCAGGCGCGACTGCTGATCGTCGCGCTGGCGCCAGCCGCGCACGGGGCGAATCGCACCGGCCGGATGTTCACCGGCGATCGATCGGGCGATTTCTTGTACGCCGCGTTGCATCGGGCCGGTTTCGCGAATCAGTCCACCGCGCTGTCGCGCGGCGATGGGCTGGAGCTGATCGACGTTTACCTGTCGAATGCGGCCCGCTGCGCCCCGCCCGGCAACAGGCCGGCGCCGGATGAACTGGCCAATTGCCGGTCGTATTTGATCGAAGAGCTGCGCCTGCTCAGACAGGCGCGTGTCATCCTCGCGCTGGGGAAGATCGCGTTCGACAGCACACTGGCGGCGATCGCCGCGCTGGGCGCAGCGACGCCATCGCCACGTCCGGCCTTCGCACACGGCGTGGCGCATCCAGTGGGTGCGTATACCGTGATCGCGTCGTACCACCCGAGTCAGCGCAATACGTCCACGGGACTATTGACTCGCCCGATGTTCGATCGCATATTAAAGCGAGCGCGGTGGGAGATTGATCGTGGATCAAACTCCTGCCAAGCGTGATACAATTGAACAACGGGGGCGCAATCGGAGTAATAACAGTACTAAAAGGCGGTGGTGATGATTCGGACGCGCGGACTCTATTGGGTTGGGCTGATGGCAGGGATGTGCACGCTGCTGCTGGGCGCGTGCGCGACCCGACCTGCGACGCCCCAATCGACCGCGGCCCCCGTCGCCCCGCCGACACCCTCGCTTCAACTGCGCGCGTTCGAGGCGCTCTGGTCGGCCGTCAATGAAAATTATTTGTACGAAGACTTTGGCGGCGTCGATTGGCAAGCGGTGCGCGAGGAATACCGCGCCAAAGTCGATGCCGGCTTGAGCGCCGACGCGTTCGCCGACCTCGTGCGCGCCATGTTGGCCGAATTGCCCGAGGGCGCGGCGAGCTGGCAGACGCGCGCCGAACGCATCGAGGCAGAATCCACTGACACGGCAAGCTACGAAGGCATTGGCGCATTCGTCGCATTCCGCGCCGAGCCCCAGCCGCGCGTCGTGCTGCTGGCCGTGATGCCGGACTCGCCGGCTGAGAAGGCCGGGCTGGCCGCCCACGACAGCATCCTCGCCGTCGATGGGGTGGCCGTGAAGTTAGAGGAAGGCCAGGGCGTGGTCACCCGCATCCGCGGGCCGGCCGGCAGCGACGTGACGCTCAGAGTCCGATCGCCCGGCAAATCTGCGCGCGATGTCGTCGTCACGCGCGGCGGCTTGTCTGCCGTCGACACGCTCAAGGTCGGAGCCACCTCCGACGGCGCGATCGGATACCTGCTCTTCCCGGCGACGTCCTCCGACACTCTGGCCGAAGAGGTGCGCCGCAGTGTGCAGGCGTTGAACGAAGCACGCGAACTGGACGGGCTGATCCTGGATCTGAGAATTGCCTCGACGGGAGGCGGCTGGCCGCTCGCCGAGATGCTGGCGCTGTTCGGCGACGGCGACCTGGGTGAGGTCTATACGCGCACGACAACTGAGACCCTTGCGATCGAAGGGCAGAATTTCTTCAACTCGCAGAGTGTGCCACTGGCGATCATCGTCGGGCCGGATACCGACGGCGCGCCGGAGATCTTTACAGCGGCCATGCAGGCGATCGAACGAGCCCGCGTGGTCGGTCTGCCGACGCCGGGACTGGTCGAAGCAGTGAATGAATTTCCTATGCCGGACGGCTCGCTGGCGTTGATCACCACCTCGTCCTATCGCACGCCAAAAGGACGCGACATCGGTCGAGATGGCGTTGAACCGAATGTGCCCGTAAAGGTCGATTGGGATGCGGTCACCACGACCAACGATCCTGTGCGCGACGCAGCGGCGCAGGCGCTCGAGCGCCTGGCGCGCTGACAGAGTGCCAGCG
>JBOGUH010000164.1:0-2698 GCA_050695975.1 Anaerolineae bacterium | reverse complement strand
CGTTTGGACTGCTGACCGGCGTAGGGTTTTGGACGTCGGTGATGACGATGGTGTACGCTGTTCCGGCCGCCGTGTGTCTGATGTGGAAATTACGCAGGCGGACCTGGCCCGGCGCGGCGATCGCGGCCGCCGCTTTTTTCATCGGCAGCGTGCCGTGGTCTGCCGCGCTGATCGAGATGCAAGGCGCGCCGCTGCGCGAGATGCTCGGTTTGAGCGAGCGGGGTGTGGCTTTGGCCGGATCGTACCTGCACAGCGTCGGCTTGCACGTGCTGTACTTTTCGATTTTTGGATTGCCCGTCCTGTTCGGACTGCGTTTTCCGTGGTCGGCTGACTTGATCGCGCCGATCCTGGCGCCGGTCCCGCTGGTAATTAACACCGTCGCGATCGGGTATGCTCTCCGCTGGCGACACGCCGCCGCCGTGCTGCAGTGGGGTATCGTCGCCTGCCTGACCGTGGGCTTCCTGCTGACCTCGTTCGGCAACGATCCCTCCGGCCGATATTTCCTGCCCTTATACGTGCCCCTGTCGATCTTCGTCGCCGCTCTGCTCTCGCGGCTGCGCGCGCAGCGTGCGTGGGCCGGCGGATTATCGCTCGCGGCGTTGTTGGGTTACAATCTGCTGGCGAACGGACTGGCGGCGTCGGCGCTGCCGCCGGGCATCACCACCCAATTTGATCCGGTCACGTCGATCGAGTGGCGGCGCGACCGTGAATTGATCGACTTCCTGATCGCGCACGACGCCACGCGCGGCTACTCGAACTACTGGGTGACGTTCCGCATTGCGTTCGAATCGGATGAAGATGTCATCTTCGCGCCGCGCCTGCCGTATCACACTGATTTCCGTTATACGACGCACGACGATCGCTATGCGGCATACACGCAGACAGTCGATGCTTCGCCCACGGCGGCGTACATCACAACGAACTTCCCCGAACTCGATGCGCGAATCAGCGCCGGGCTTGAGCGCCTGGGCGTCACGTATACCGCGACTCAGATCGCGGACTATCACATCTTTTACGATCTGTCGCGAAAGGTCGAGCCGAAAGAGTTAGGGTTAGGTGAGACAACGGAGGTGACGCGATGACAAGGTAACATGGTGACAAGGTGACACGGTGACGTGGCGATCAGATGACGAGAGACAAAGAGGAGGAAGCATGGGCAACAAAATTCGGACGCTCAGTGTGTTCAAACCTGGCTGAAGCCTGGCGCAAGCGACGCTACGAAGGCGCATTCATCAGCAAGCTATCCGACTCAGAAAGTGAAGCCGCTGAGACACAGGTGTGGTTGGAGTTTGCCGTGAAGTGCAAGTACATGAAGCGCGACGAGGCCGCGACTTTGTATCGGACTTACGATAGCATTCTGGGAACGCTCGTCGGCATGATCAATCATCCAGAGACATGGGTGATTGGCAAAAGACATGGTAGAGCGACGCGGTGACATAGTGACAAGGTGACACGGTGACAGGGTGATTTTTTCACCTTGTCACCCCTTCACCCTGTCAACTGGTAAAGGTAAATGCGTGTGAAGCTGTTGACGCTGCATCGCCTCGTCGTCGCCATCGCTTTCATCAGCCTGTTCGCCATGGCCGTGCGCACGCCAGTCGATACCGATATGTGGTGGCATTTGCGCAGCGGACAGACCATCCTCGAGACGCGGACGCTTCCTCTTGTCGATCCGTTCTCACACACGAAAGCCGGCGAGCCGTGGATCAATCACAGTTGGCTGGCGCAGATCGCGCTGTACGGCGCGTACGCGATCGGGTCGTTTCCTGCATTGGCAATCCTCGTCGCGCTCTTCGTGCTGATGGCGTTTATCTTTGTGTGGAAACAGATGGACGGCGGGCCGTTCCTGCGCGCTTTCATCCTCGTTCTTGCGGCGACTACCTCGGCGGTGATCTGGGCGCCGCGTCCGCAGATGTTCACCTTTGCGCTGACGGCTGTCGTCGGCTACATCGTGTACCTCTACAAGTGGCGGCAGGTCGATCGTTTGTGGCTGCTTCCACTGATCTTCGTGGCCTGGGCTAACCTGCATGGCGGCTTCGCTGTCGGATTCATCCTGTTGGCCGGCGCGATCGGCGGCGAGGTCTTGAACCACATCTTGAAACATGACGGCCCGGAAGTGCTGTCGTGGCGTCGATTGGGTAAACTTGCCGCGCTGGCGGCGCTGTCGTATGCGCTGCTCATCCTCAACCCAAACACCACGGCGATGTACACGTATCCCCTGCGCACGATCAACATCGGCGTGCTGCGCGATTTCATTCAGGAATGGTCATCGCCCGATTTCCATCTGTTGTTCGTCCAGCCGTTCATCTGGATGCTGATCGCGACGCTGGCGGCGGTAGGCTGGAGCGGCCGGCGGCTGGATGGCGGCGACTTCGCGCTGGTGGCCGGGTTTGCCTACACCGCGTTACTGGCCGGACGCAACATCGCGCCTTTTGCGCTGGTGTGTGCGCCTGCCCTGGCGCGTCACGCACAACCGGCGATCGAACGTTTCGGTCAACGTGTCGGTTGGCGTCTGGGGGGCCGGCGTCTGGATCCTACACGGTCGACGTCTGGAGACGCCTCCTACACCTCTACACCGACGCCTCCGACAGGCATCGTGACGATCAATTGGCTCATCTTGATCATCGTCATTCTGTTGGCGGTGGTGAAGGTGGTCGCGCCGCTGCTGCCGCCGGTCCAACAGGGAGCCGAGCGCGAC
>JBOGUH010000163.1:0-6289 GCA_050695975.1 Anaerolineae bacterium | reverse complement strand
AGGCCGAGCTGCTCTTGCCGACGATCGTCTCGCGCTGCCAGGTGATCGCGCTGCGGCCGCTGACGGCGGCGCAGGCGCGCCAGGCGCTGATCGACCGCTGGGGCGTGGACGCCGAACGAGCCGAACTGCTGGCGCACCTGTCGGGCGGGCGGCTGGGCTGGGCGGTGCTTGCCGCGCAGGACCCGTCGATTCTGAACGCGCGCGCGGCGCGACTGGATGACCTGCAGCGCCTGTTGGGCGCATCGCGCGTGGAGCGTTTGGCCTACGCGCAGACGATGGCGCGCGATGCGGTGGATACGCGCGAAGCGATCGACGTGTGGCGGACGTGGTGGCGCGACGTGCTGCTGGTCGCCGCCGGCAGCGCGGCAGGGCTGACGAATGTCGATCGGCGCGGCGAGATCGGATCGCTGGCCGCGCGCCTCGACGTGCAGTCGGTGCGATCAGCCGCCGAGGCGTGCAGCCGCGCGCTGTGGCAGCTCGACAAGAATGCAACGCCGCGTTTGGTCGTCGAAGTGATGCTGCTGAACTTCCCGAAGGTGTGACGCGCTGGTAGGGTCAGGTTGGCTGAAACGACTCGCCGGATAGCATTCGTGTTGCGTATTGCGTGACAGGAGGCCTACAGTCAACTTGAAAGTGAGGGGTGGTAGTGACGACTGTGCGTAGCCCCCTTTAGGGTTAGTCGTCGTATTTAGAGCATAAGCGACTGAAGTCGCCACTACGAGCCATCAGACATACGCAACACGTAATACGCAACACTTATCGGGCTCCACCTGTCGCCTCGAGCGCCCGCTGCGGATCGAGCGCGATGACTTGCCCACTGCGATAGTCGAACAACATCTGATCGTCGGCGGTCGCAAACGCCCATGCAGCGCCCGCCAGGCGCAGCGGATTGCCGCCGTCGAAGATGCGGCGCGCATCGCCGGTGATCGGGTCGACGCTCAAGACCGCGCCGTCCTCGGCGATGGCATAAATTCGATCGCCAACCACCAGCAGGCGCGGCGGCTGGCTCCCCAGGTCGGCAACTGATCGATCCCAGCGCAGTGTACCATTCGCATTGATCGCGATCAGGCGCCGATCGGCCTGCCCGCGATGGGATACGACGAAGCTGCCATCGGGCAGCGCGGCGATGTCGCCCGCGTCGAAGGCGCCCGGATCGAGCGGAACCAGCAGCCGGGCCGAGCGCGTCCCCGGTTCGAGTCGATACACGCCGAGCGGGTGATAGATGAAAATCTGATCGCCCACGGCGATCGGCCGGCCGGCGATGTGCGCGGTGATGCTGATTTGCCCCGAGCGCTGGAGCGTGTAGAGGATCGGCTGCTCGCCGGCGCTGGTGAAGACCAACCGGTCGCCCGCCAGCGTCCAGGCCAACGGCGGCGCGACGCCATCGATCTGCCACAGCCGATCGCCCGAAGCCGATACCCCAATCAGCGACTGCTGGATGTGCGCAGCCACTCCGCCGTCCGGTAACGGCGCCAGCGCCGCTCTGCCCTGTTCGCCTAGATCGATCGCCCACGTCTGCGCACCGAGCGTATCAATCGCCCGAAGCGTGCCTCGCAGGTCGGAGAGGTAGATCGCCGTGCCCGTCGCATCGAGGATTGAAGCAACCATCGTCCTCGACACCGGGACGCTCCAGCGCAGACTTCCGTCGAGCGGATCGATCCCGATCAGCTGCCGATCGTCGAGCGCAGCCAGCGTTCCATCGCTCAACAGGCCCAGCCCGGTCGAAAGATTCGCCGTGAGCGGTCGCGTCCAGGTCACGCCGGGCGATATCTGCGCGCGGTAGTCCCAGATAGCGGTCGAGGGCTCCTTCCAGCCGGCGAGACGCGGATCGACCGGCCAGTAACCCGGGCCGGGATCGTCGGGCAGATGCGTGCGGATCTCGAAGTGCAGGTGCGGCCGGCCGCGCGGCTCGCCGATAGCGCCCACCCGTTCGCCGCGCGCGACGCAATCGCCGGCGCGCAACATGACGCTCGGCGGGTCGAGGTGACCATACAAGGAGAGGAACGTGCTGCCGTCCGGGAAGATGTGACGGACGATCACCACACCGCGATCGACGCCCCAGCCCAACGGCTGCGCATAAGTGACCATGCCGTGGCCGATGCTGTGCACCGGTTCTCCCAGGCTCTGGCCGCCGTCCCGAACCCAATCTTCGCCGGCGTGAATTCCATCATAGCGGCCGCTGTTTCGGCCAAAGCTCCAACGCGCACCGTAGCCCACGCCGTCCGGCGGGCCGACGGGAAAATCGAGGATGTCGACCACGCCGCACGGCGCGCCGGGTTGCGATACCGGCGTCGCCAGCAACCCGCTGCGCAAGTCGCCCGACACCTGCAGCGGTAATGCGGTCGGGGTTGGAGTCGGAGTCGGAGTAGAGGTCGGCGTCGCGGTGCGTGACGGCGTAGGCGTCGGTGTCGCGACCTCGGGCACGGGCTGCGCGCACCCGGCGAGAAACGCCATGGCGGCCAGGAATGCAAATAGTTTGAAGATGTTAGAGGATTTCATGTAGATGTTGTACGCACGGAGGCGGTGGATGGTTCAATTTTGTCGGGCGCACTCAGGTGCTTGTCAGGGTTTCGTAAGTATAGCAGAATGATTTGTGTTACACTCATCTCATTGCGGATGCGACCAAGACCGGCTAAACTTACAAGAACCTTTCCCCGCCGGCGGGGCGTTACGCACGATCGGCCGGCATGAAGTCTCAGTCAGGAGCAAGGAGCATGCAAGAACCACAACCACTCAACGAATCGTCGGAGTTTGAGGTCAAGCCGCAGCTGCCCAGGCCGCGCGGCAGGACGATCGGGCTGGCCGCAGTGGGCATCGGCGCGCTGGTCGTCGCCGGCGTGATCGCAGGAGCGCTCATCAACCGGGCAGCCGCGCCGCAAGACGATCCGCTGGCGCGGGTGATGCCGTCGAATACGATCGCGTACTTTTCGATGACGACGCATCCCGATCTGCAGCCCAACTTCAACGTGATCGCCGATGCCTGGAAGAACTCAAAAGAAGCCGGGCAGATCGAAAGTGGGCTGAGCGCGGCGCTCACCGCCGCCGGCTTCGATTGGGAGAAGGACGTCCTGCCCTGGCTGGGCGATCGAGTCGCGGTGGGTGTCGTCGATCTGGGGGGCTCCGATCCACCGGCCGATTCGAGTGGCGCCGGCCTTGGGAACTATCGCCCACCGTTCTTCGTGGTGGCCGTGCACACCCGCGACCGCGCCAAGTCCGATGCGTTCCTGGCTGAATTCCGCGCGCAGCGTGAGAGCAGCCTCGGCAGCGGCGGATCGATCGAAGATGATTTGTATCGCAACATCCCGATCGTCTACGTCACGAACGACTCGGAGTACTCGCCCGGCGGCGAGGCGTATGCGACCGTCAACGATGTGATCGTGCTGACGATCGGGCCGGACAACTTGAAGAAGGTGATCGACGCCGCGCTGGATGGGACGAACTTGGGCGCCAGCGACAACTTCAACGCCACGCTGAACGCGCTGCCTAATCCGAACGTCGGCGCAGCGTACCTGGATTTCGCCAGGTACTCCGAGGCATTGGCGACGATGCAGGCGGGAATGGTTTCGAGCTTCGACACTCTCGACGATTCCGAGCTTGCCAAGCAAATGCGGGAGCAGCAGCAAGAGCAGTTGGAGCAAATGCGGCAGATGATGCAGGCCTTCGGCGGGATGGGCGCGGCGATGACTTACGAGCCGGGCGGCATCCGCTTCGACGCGGCGATGCAGATTGACTTCGATCGCGCGCCCGAAGCCTGGCGCGACCTGTACAATTTCGATCTGCCCGCGCCGTCCAACCGCATCTTCGACGCGATTCCCTCTTCGGCCGTCATGGCGATGAACACGAGCAACCCGGCCGCCAGTTGGAAAGCGCTGCTCAACAACCCCGACTGGCTGGCGCTGGCGTTCGGTGGATTCTACGGCGGCAAAGATGTATCCAGCCAGATCGCGCAGCTCGAACAGACCGTCGGCATCGATCTGGAGGCCGACCTGCTCGACCTGCTGAACGGCGAACTCGCTTTCGTCGTGCTGCCAAAACCCGATCAGCCCGCGCCTGAAACTGATGATCCGTTCTCATCCTATCCGCGCCTGCCGTTCGAGATCGCGGTCCTGTTCGACTCGTCCGACCCGGCCCGCGCGTCGAGCAGCCTGGACAAACTGATGAACGCGCTCGTCTCGTTAGGCGGCCATGCCTCGCTGCAGCCGCTCGACAGCCTGCCCGCCACCGCGCTGGCGGATGAAGACGGCGGCGTGGTGTTGACCTACGGCGTCGTCGACGGGCGGCTGGTGATCGGCTCCAATCCCGATACGCTGCGGGCGATCGACGCAGCCGGCCAGTCTCCTCTGTCGGCAGATGAGGCGTTCAAGGCGGCGGTGTCCGCGCTGCCGGCGAACCGGCTGTCGACGGGTTACGCCCGGCTTGAGTCGTTGTGGAACTGGCTCGGATCGTCGTTTGCTGGCGCGCTCGAGCAGGAGTGTGGCCCTTGCAACTACCTGCGGCCCATTCAGTGGCTGTCCTTCAGCAGCGAACCGCCCGATAAGGCATCCGGCCTCATCCGCTCCACGATGCACGTCGCGCTTGAGCCGGTTAGGTAAACTGACCTCACCCCCCACCCCCAGCCTCTCCCCCCCTCTCCTGACGAAAAGCGTCCGAAGAGGAAGAGGGGTGGCGTAGCCGGGGTGGGGTGAGGTCTGGAGGCCACAATGGAAACTCCTCAGCCCACAACACCCCCCAAGAGTCGCTCCAGGGTGCTGCTGGGTATTGGCATCGCAGTGGTGGTCGTCGCGCTGATCGGATTGGGCGTGCTGCTGATCCCGCGCCTGCTGAACACCACCGCCAGCACGGTGAACGTCACCGCGGCGGTCATGCCTGCCGACACACAGGTCTATCTCAGCTTCAATCCACACTTCGACAAACTGCCCAATGGCGACGTCGTCCTCAAAGCCTGGAACGATCCGGAGATCGCGAAGTCGATCGAAGACAGCATCCGCGACGCGCTGGAGGGCAACGACCTCGATTGGGATCAGGATATTGCGCCGTGGCTGGGCGATGAGATCGGTCTGGGGACGAGCAACCTGCCCCTCGATCCGAATGCCTCACGTGAGACACCACCCTCGCTCGTGCTGGTGGCCGCCACGCGCGACACGGCCAGGTCGGACGCGCTGCTGGCTAAACTACGGGCTGCATCCGAGGCAAACGGCTCGAAGTACACGGAGCAGGCCTATCGTGGCGTGACAACCGTCGAACAGACCGGTCCCGACTCCGGCACATCCATGGCGTACGCCACGTTCAACAGTCTGGTGGTCGTCGCCACAAGCGCGGACGATCTGCACGCGGCGATCGATGCATCATTGGACGGCAAGGGGCTGGACAAGTCGAGCAATTACCAGGCGACCTTGAGCCAGTTGCGCGGCGGCCGGGCCGTGACGGTGTACTTCGATCTGGCTCTCCTGCTGAAGGCATTGTTCGAACGGATGGAAGAAGCGGGAGGGTTTCAGACGACGCCTCTCAGTCAGTCCGCGCTCGAATCGTTGGAAGCGCTGCAAGGCATGGCGATCGGGCTATCGTTTGAAGCCAATGGCCTGCGGTTCGAGATAATCGCTTCGACCGATGTGAGCAAACTGCCGTCTGATCAGGCGGCAATCTTCACGGCGCCCGCGAATCCCAATCGACTGCTGCGCGCCGCGCCGGACTCCACTTTTCTCTTTGCGGGCGGTCAGAATCTGGCGAGCCTATCCCGCATTTTCCTTGAGAGCATGCGATCGGCTGATGCGAGTGTTGAGGAATCGCTGCAGGCGTTCGAGCGCGCAGCCGAAGTCGATCTGGAGAAAGACATCTTCGGCTGGATGACCGGCGAATTCGCGATCGTGGCGATGCCAGGCGCCGGGTTCGGTGGCGGAACGAGCCAGATTCCTTTCGGCCTGGCGCTGATCATCGAAGCAGCCGACAAACAACTCGCCGAAACGAATATTCACAAATTGATCCAGGCGTTGGCAGCCGAGTCGCGTGCGGAGATCAGCGAAGTGATTGTGGGCGATGCGCGCCTCCACGCGCTGCTCGATAATTTCAATGACGAGCCTGTTTTGGTGTACGGCGTGCTCGGCGACCACTTTGTGCTGGCGCTGTCAGACAACACGGCCAAGAAGATCGCCGGCGCCGCAGATGGATCGTTGGCCGACGACGAGACGTTCAAGACCGCCATCGCGTCGCTGCCGAAAAACAACAATGGCTTCTTCTACCTGAAGCCAAAGCCGATCGTCGATCTATTAACGCTAGGCTTGACCTTCAGCGG
>JBOGUH010000162.1:0-4422 GCA_050695975.1 Anaerolineae bacterium | reverse complement strand
GGCTTGTAGTGACGACTTAAGTCGTCACTACGGAGCGCTGCGTGAGGTCTTGATCGCGGCCTACGGCGAACTGGCGCAGCGAAGTCAAGCGGAGAGGCCGGCCGTCGCCGTGCGCTCCTCGGCGGTGGACGAAGACAGCGCGGGCGCGTCGTTTGCGGGCCAGCACGAGACTTATCTCAACCTCGTGGGCGTGGACGCGATTGCCGAGGCCATCGTGCGCTGCTGGGCCTCGGCCCGTTCACCGCGTGCGTTGGAGTATCGGCGTCAACATGGCCTGGGGATGGAGAACGTCCGGCTGGCGGTGCTGGTTCAGCAACTGATCGCCGCCGATGTCTCAGCCGTGGTCTTCAGCGCCAACCCGGTGACGGGGGACCGCGACGAAGTTGTGATTACTGCGAGTTGGGGACTGGGGGAGAGCATCGTCGGCGGCTCAGTGACACCGGATACGTATCTCGTCCGCAAATCAAACCTGGCTGTTGCCTCGCGCCAGGTCGCCGACAAACGGCGTATGACGGTGCCGCTCCCAGGCGGCACGCACGAGGTAGACGTACCGCGCTTCCTGCGCGAACAGCCCGCACTGGAAGAGCGGCAACTCGTAGAAGCGGCTCACCTCGCGCTAGACCTTGAGCAGACGATGGGTTGTCCGGTTGATGTTGAGTGTTGTTGGTGGGAGGGGAAACTCTATCTGCTGCAGTGCCGGCCCATCACGACGCTGAAGTGACGATGGGTGAGTGACAGGTGTCGTGGGCTTCAGTTCTATCGCCGGGGCCGATACTGAATTGCCTCCGCCAGGCTTGCCCTGAGCGAAGCCTGCCCTGAGCGCAGCCGAAGGGTCGAAGGGTGCGCCGCCTGAATCTTCTCTCCACCCCTTCCAAATCCGCAATCGTCCGCGCCAGCTTGACAACCTGGTGAAACGATCGCGCTCATACAGAGCTGCATCGCCGCTCTGAGTAACCGCTGGACCCCTTCACCCTCGCCGAGCATGAGCGCAGGGTGTCCGCCGCGCGCGCCGCATCGGGCGATTGGACTCAGACTGGCTTCAGTGCCTGTCTGGGCAAGCGGGCGCGGACATGCTTGCGAACCTGCCGCGCGATCTTGATCGCCGCCCGTGCTTCGGATAGGGGGATTACGCCGTAATCGCCGGGATAGCGACTCACCGTAGCGTAACGGGTAAGTAGCTCTTGCTCGGTGAGCATCAAGTCGGGCCGGACGCGCGCCGGAAGCCGCATGATCAGGGAGCCTATGTTGTGCGTCTTGGGAAAATCCAGCCCGTGATTGATCAGCAGAGCTTTGAGGTACTTTTCGGCGCATTGCTGCGCGTGCAAACAAACGGCATCGGTCGGACTGCGCCGGCCCAGCTTCAGAATCTGCGTAGCAGCAGTCAGGTCATTCTCGGCTTTCTGCACCCACTCGCGGATGACCTGAATGACCTCTGGGTCATCCGCGAACATACAGCACCTTTCCCTCGAGCAAGGCCGGTCGAATGATCGTCCCCGGGATGTGACTCCGCCGTTTCACCTCGTCGGGGGTGACGACGATGATGTCTGTAGGGACATCGAAGTCGTGCACAGCGACCCGCATCGCCACTTCTTTATCCCGCTTCGAGCCGGTGAACGAGGTGATCACCAGCAAGTCCACGTCACTATCTGGCCCAGCCGTGCCGCGCGCCTGTGACCCAAACAGAATGATCTGGTCAGGATCAAACTGCTTGACCAGGCGGCGCACCATCTGTTGGATGAGACGCTTGACGGGCTTCCTCCGGATCCGCATGACATTCACCTTACGCTTCGGTCTCATTATAACGCAAATGCAGGTACTTGAGCACACGATGAAACGATCGCGCGCTCATGTCCAACTGCTCGCTTCGCGTGTCGGCGTTGCTGGTCAGTGTGCACGCAAAACATGTCAGCGGGGGCGGCTCCCACGCCGCCACGAGTCCGGGCGTGGCAGCCCGGCCTGCTGCTTCCTGACAACCTTTGCGTGCACACGCTGGTCAGCGGCGCTTTTCTCACGGCTGCATTTGCGTTAGAATGATATGAACCGCAACATGAACTGAGCCGCTCACCGTTACAGGCAACACCCGCATCGACGGCGGCAATATGATTACGCTAGCCAGCGGCGCGAGACCATGCTATATTGTGGTGAGAAGTAGTGAAAAACCTCGTTCACAAGGCAGAACCTACCCAGAGGAGAACCGGCCATGTGTTACGATCTTGATGCGCGACCACCCATCCCGCCGATTTCGGGCGGCGCGGCCGATGGACAGGATATCGTTTTGACGGCGCAGGACGGCAATCGATTTGCCGCATACATGGCTTACGCCTCGCAAGCCAATGGCCCGCAAGTCGTGATTTTTCCCGACGTACGCGGCCTGCATCAGTTCTACAAGGAACTCGCGCTGCGCTTCGCCGAAGCGGGCATTCGCGCGCTGGCGATCGACTATTTCGGACGCACAGCCGGCCTTAGCCCCCGCGATGAGCCATTCGAGTGGGCCCCCCACGTCGAGCAAATGACGATTCCCACCTTGCTCAACGATGTCGCGGCGGCTCTCGCTTATCTACGCGACCTGAGCAAGTCCGAACGACCCACTTTCGTCGTCGGTTTTTGTCGAGGTGGAACGCTCTCTTTGCATACAGGCGCTGAGAGTTTTAATCTGTCAGGCCTCATCCCCTTCTATGCGGGTCTGAGCAGGCCCATTCCCGGCAGCAAAGGCAGCACATTGGAGCAAGCCAGCAAGATTCGCTGTCCGGTACTCGGACTGTTTGGCGGCGCAGACCCCGGTATCCCGGCGAGCGACGTCGAGCAACTCGACAAGCAATTGGACAGCGCGGGCGTCAAACACGAACTCGTCACGTATCCTGGCGCGCCGCATAGTTTCTTCGATCGACGCTATGTGGAATTTGCCGAAGCATCGGCGGACGCCTGGAAACGGGTGCTCAATTTCATCAATACCCTTGCGCCAAAGACTTGATCCTTCCGATCAACACATTTGCCGCCGTGCCCTATTCATGTTCACGAACGACCGCGCGCTCATGCCCGGCGGCCCACTGAGACGCACGTTCTCCCAAGTCGTTGCGGCTCGTGCGGTTCACGCGTTTGGCTGCCGCATCACCGTCTGCACCGCCGGCAGCGCCAGGAACCGCGCGCGCAGGTCGGGCGCATGGATGTGTGCAGACAGATGGTCTGCCACATCGCGCGCTTTCTGTCGTAACGCTCGCACCTCGGCGTGATCCCCGGCCCGCGCTTCGATCTCGTCCAGCGCGTACACCACCGGCAGCAGTAACAGGCTGTGCGGCGTGCCCAGCGCTTCAAGCTCCGTTCGGGCTTCGGCCAGCGCCCGGCCCGCCTCGACGATCCGCCCCAGGCCGAGCAGCGCCCGGCTGCGAAGGTACAGCATGTTCGGCAGCACGGGACGCATCTTGTTGGCGCGCATCGCCGCGATCACGCGATCCGCGACGTGGAGCACGCGCTCGTATTCGTGTCTGGCCAGCGCCACCTCGCCGTCGATCAGGTCGAAGAGCAGCGCGCTTTCAGGATACGCGTCCTGCGCGCCGCCCAGCTTGGCCTGGCCGACCTGATCCAGCGCCGCGGCCGCTTCGTCGCGGTTCCCGTTATACAGATGCAGCAGCGCCAGCACGGCCAACACGGGCTGATGCGGCTGGCTGAACTCTTCGGTTTTCGCCAGCGCGAGGTGGGCGATCTCGAAGGCGCGTGGAAGGTCGCCGAGCAAGCCGTAGACCCACGCCAGGATCGCCCGATCAAAGACCTGCGAGCCCCAGTAGTTGGCCTGCTCGGCCAGCGCGATGGCCTGTTCCATCGCCTGGATGCCCGCCTCCACCTCGCCGCGTTCCAGGTGAAGCGAGCCGATCATGCTCAGGCTATAGGCCTGACCCCACGCATTGCCGATCGACTGGCTGATGCGCAGCGCCTCCTGCGCCAGCGCCATGGCCTTATCGTACTCGCCGACCCAGTAATGGCGATTGGCAGACGAGGTGAGGGCGTCCGCCAGCATCGGCAGGTCGCCCAGCTCGCGCCACAGGGCCAGCGCTTCTTCCTGCGCGATCCACGCCGGCCCGGCCTGCCCCGCCTCGAAATAGGCGCGCGCGATGTCGTGCAGGATGTAAGCCAGCTCTTCGCGCAGGTTGTGCCGGCGCGCCAGCGCGAGCGCATCTTCGCCGTAGGCCACCGCCTGCCGCGCGTCGTAGCGCGCGAACAAGGTGAGCAGCATCAGGTTCCACAGCGCCTTCGCCTCGGCCCGGTAATCCTTCAACGCTCGCGCCAGCGCCAGCGCGCGCTCGGATAGCGCTCGCCCTTGCGCCGGGTCGAACTCGGCGGTATAGGTGGAGTGAATCGTCGCCTGCGGGATGAGGGCGGCCAGCTCCAGCGCCCGATCGCCGCGCTCGCGAGCCAGCGCCTCCAGCT